>NZ_JBBAYJ010000004.1 GCF_037153975.1 Aquipuribacter sp. SD81 | reverse complement strand
CTTCGGCCAGCCCGGTGGCCGCCGTCCCGGACGGGGCCTGCGGCTCCTTCCGTCCGGCGCCCGGTCCGTCCGGGGCCGGGCAGGCGGGCGGCCCCGGCCCCGGCGCTGCACCCGCCACCGGACCCGCCACCGGACCCGCCGCCGGCCACGCCCCCGGCCACGGCCCCGGCCTAGCCCCCGGCCCGCCCGCCGGCGACGGCCACGGGGACCGGGTGCGCCGGCCCCGGGTGGAGCCCGTCCCGCCGGCGCCCCCGGTGGACGACGTCGTCTCGCGCGACGACCCGAGCGCCGACGAGGGCTCGTCGTCGCACGGGCCGGAGGTGCTCGCCCGCCTTCTCGGCGCGACGGTCATCGAGGAGCGGGCCACCGGCCGCTGAGCCCGGGACGACGAGCGGGACCGCGGGCGCGCGCCCCGGCTGGTGGCGTCGGTGCCAGCGCCTACGCTCGACACGTGTACGAGGGAGTGGTCGCCGACCTGATCGAGGAGCTCGGCCGCCTGCCCGGGGTAGGGCCCAAGTCGGCCCAGCGCATCGCCTTCCACCTGCTGCAGGCCGACCCCGACGACGTCCAGCGGCTGGCCGACGCGCTCACGCAGGTCAAGCTCCGCGTCCGGTTCTGCGACGTGTGCGGCAACGTGGCGGAGGAGGAGCGCTGCCGCATCTGCCGCGACACCCGCCGCGACGGCAGCGTCATCTGCGTCGTCGAGGAGCCGCGCGACGTCGTGGCGATCGAGCGGACCCGCGAGTTCCGCGGCACCTACCACGTGCTCGGCGGGGCGATCAGCCCCATCGACGGGGTGGGTCCCGACGACCTGCGCATCCGGCAGCTCATGGGCAGACTGGCCTCGGGTGAGGTCACCGAGCTCATCCTCGCCACCGATCCGAACCTGGAGGGCGAGGCCACGGCGACGTACCTCGCCCGCCTGGTCCGGCCGATGGGCCTGCGGGTCACCCGGCTCGCGAGCGGCCTGCCGGTCGGGGGGGACCTGGAGTACGCGGACGAGGTCACGCTCGGGAGGGCGTTCGAGGGACGGAGACTGATCGATGTCTGACACGACGAGCACCACCGGCGCCCAGGGGGCGCCCGAGGCGGCAGACGCGCTCCCGGGCCAGGCGGTCGACACGCCGCTCGCGGTCGAGGTCGCCGCCGAGACCCGCGCCTACCTGGAGACGGTCACGCACGTCGCCGCGGGTGACGGCGGTGGGGCCGCCATCTCGCTGCTGCACCTCGCGCTGTCCCGCATCCTCGCCACCGGCGCCCGGCTCGGCGCGCAGCGCGACGTGGTGCCCTCGGACCGCTTCGAGCCCGACACCGGGCCGGACGACGACATGGACCCGCTGCGGCTCGGCCTGGCCTCGGCGCTCGGGGAGCAGGACGCGTACGTGGAGACGATCGACCCGCAGCTGCAGGACGAGGTCGCGCTCGGCAGCATCGCCGACGACCTCGCCTCCGTCGCGGCCGAGGTCGCCCACGGCCTGCGGCACCTGGAGTCCGGCCGCGTCGCCGAGGCGCTGTGGTGGTGGCAGTACACGTACCTCGCCACCTGGGGCCAGCGCGGGGCCGCGGCGCAGCGGGCGCTCGTGTCGCTCATGGCGCACGACCGCCTCGACGTCGACGCCGACGTGGCCGGCGAGGCGGAGTTCGACGCGCTGCACGCCGGCTGACCGACTGAGCAGGTGGCCGGCCGGCCCGCGCTGAGGCGTCCCGCTCAGGCGATGCGCTGGCCGTGCCCCAGCCGGCGCACCGGCGTGCGCAGCCGGCGGACCACCAGGTACAGCGAACCGGCGACGAGCAGCAGGTAGAACACGACGCCGTACGGCCACACCGGTCCCAGCGCCTCGCGCTCCTCGGCCCGCTCGGGGCTCTCGCCCCACGTGCACCAGTCGCGCTCGAGCTCGGGGCCGAGCCGCGCGGTGCGCGACACGTCGCCGAGGCCGCGCAGCACGTCGGCGTCCGCGACGGTCGGGCGCTGCGCGGGGGCGGCGTCGGCGACGACGACGTACGGGCTGGCCACGAGCAGCCACCACGTCCAGTCGGTGCGCATGACCTCCTCGGTGAGCTGCCGCTCCTCGCAGCCGAGCGGTCGGCCGGTGTCGGGGTCGAACTCGGTCGCCTCCAGCACGGTGACGGTCTCGGTCGTGGTCACGAGCGAGGCGCTCAGCGGCACGAGCAGGGGCGACACGACCGCGAGGCAGAACGTCACGACGTAGGCGACGACGATGCTGGCGACGGGCCTGGCCAGCACCGCCGAGAGCCCCAGGCCGGTCGCCGTCACGACAGCGAGCGACACCGCGACGAGCAGCACGATGACGAGCAGGCGCAGCAGCGACGTGCCGCCGAGCGCGAAGGCGATGCCGATCGACGGCAGTCCGCCGGCGACGAGCGCGAGCGTGCCGCACCAGGCTGCGAGCAGCCGCCCGACCGCGAGCTCGGCCGGGCTCAGCAGGGTCGCCTGGAGGGTGGCGAGCGTCCCGTCGCGGCTGTCGCCGTTGACGCTCGTGGCGGCGAGGCCGGGGGCCACCAGCAGGCCGAAGGACAGCACGACGAGCACGACGACCCCGAACAGCGTGGTGCCGACCTCCTCGTCCACCCGGCCGCCGAGCGTGGTCGCCGCGAGCACGATGAGGCCGGAGAGCCCGGTGACGAGGGTCGTCCACACCGCCCAGGCCACCACCCACCGCCGCGCCCGCATGAGCCGGCGGAGCTCCAGCCAGGCGACCGTGCCGACCCCGTCGCGGGACAGCCGCCACGTCGGCAGGTCGCCGGTCGGCCGGTCCCACCCGCGGCGGCCGTCACCGGGTCCGGCGGTGGCCGCCGGGGAGGTGGTCCCGCTCACCGCTCGGCCCGCCCGTCCGGGCCCGTCAGGCCCAGGTACGTCTGCTCGATGCGGCCCGCCGCCGGCGCGAAGTGCCACACCCGCACGCCGTCGCGCAGCAGGTCGGCGAGCAGGTCGGCGGCCTCCTCGGGCGAGCCGACGACGACGTCGACGGCGTCGGCCGGTCCCGGCACCAGCTCGCGGGCGCGGGCCGCGAGCCCGACGTGCAGGGCGGCCGGGTCCGGTCCGCGCAGGCGCCACAGCAGCCGCGACGCCGCGCCGGCGACCGCCTCCGGCGCGACCGTCCGCCCGTCGAGGACGAACACGGCGGTGTCGGCCAGCTCGTCGAGCTCGGTGAGGACGTGGGAGGAGACGAGCACGCAGCGGCCCTGCGCGGCCAGGCCGCCGAGCACGTGCCGCAGCTCCACGCGCGAGCCCGGGTCAAGGCCGGACGCGGGCTCGTCGAGCACGAGCACCTCGGGGTCGTGGACGAGCGCCCGGGCGAGGCCGAGCCGCTGCTTCTGCCCGCGCGACAGCACGCGGGCCGGGGCGTGGGCGAGCGGCTCCAGCCGCACGAGGGCGACGAGCTCACGCACCCGCGCGTCGGCCGCCGCACGCGGCAGGCGGTAGGCACGGGCGAAGGTGTGCAGGTGCTCGGCCACCGTCAGGGCGTCCCACGCGCCGAGGACGTCCGGCATCCACCCCAGGCGCGCGTTGACCGCGGCGCCCTCGGTCGCGGGGTCGTAGCCCGCGACGCGGACCGTCCCCGCGTCCGGGGCCAGCAGCCCCGCCACCACGAGCATGAGCGTCGTCTTGCCCGAGCCGTTCGGCCCCACCAGCGCCGTCACGCGGCCCCGGTCGGCGACGAGGCTCATGTCGCGCACGGCGTGCACGGCGCCGAAGGACCGGCGCACCCCCACCACCTCGATGCCGTGGGCGCTGCGGGGCCCTGCGGCCACGACCTGCCCGACCGGCGCACCCCCGGCGCCGGGCGCCTCCCCCTCGCGCGTGCTCACGCGGGCCAGCATGCAGCAGCACGCCCCGTCGTGGACGGGAACCGGCCGGACCCCACCCGCTCGGTAGGATCCGCAGGGCCGTCGTCGTGCACGAGGGGGCGGCCCACCGACCGGCCCCACCTCGAGCAGGACAGCGCAGAACCCGGAGGAGCACCTCGATGAGCCCGAGCGGCAGCGGCATCGTCGTGCAGAAGTACGGCGGCTCCAGCGTCAGCGACGCCGCGGCGGTCAAGCGCGTCGCGCAGCGGATCGTGCGCACCGTGCAGGCCGGCAACAAGGTGTGCGTCGTGGTGTCCGCCATGGGCGACACCACCGACGAGCTGCTCGACCTCGCCGAGCAGGTCACCCCCACCCCGCCGGGCCGCGAGCTCGACATGCTCCTCACCGCCGGCGAGCGCATCAGCATGGCGGTGCTCGCCATGGCGATCGCGAACCTCGGCCACGAGGCGCGCAGCTTCACCGGGTCGCAGGCCGGCGTCATCACCGACTCCAGCCACGGCCGTGCCCGCATCATCGACGTGACGCCGGGCCGCATCAGCACGGCGATGGACGAGGGCGCCATCGCCATCGTCGCCGGCTTCCAGGGCGTCAGCCAGGACACCAAGGACATCACGACGCTCGGTCGCGGCGGGTCCGACACGACCGCCGTCGCGCTCGCCGCCGCGCTCGGCGCCGACGTCTGCGAGATCTACACCGACGTGGACGGCGTCTTCAGCGCCGACCCGCGCATCGTGCCGACCGCGCGACGGCTCGACACCGTCACGTACGAGGAGATGCTGGAGATGGCGGCCAGCGGGGCGAAGGTGCTCATGCTGCGCTGCGTGGAGTACGCCCGCCGCTACGACGTGCCGGTCCACGTGCGCAGCTCCTTCTCCGACCGCACCGGCACGACGGTCACCGGCAGCATCGACGACCACCCCGACGGGACGAAGGAGGCCGACATGGAGCAGGCGATCATCGCCGGCGTCGCGCACGACCGCAGCGAGGCCAAGATCACGGTGGTCGGCGTGCCCGACGTGCCGGGCAAGGCGGCGGCCATCTTCAACGAGGTCGCCCGGGCCGGGGTGAACCTCGACATGATCGTGCAGAACGTCTCGCAGGCGCAGACCGGCCTCACCGACGTGTCCTTCACGCTGCCCAAGACCGACGGCCCCACGGCGATGAACACGCTGCAGGCCGCGCAGTCCGAGATCGGCTTCGCCCGGCTGCAGTTCGACGACCAGATCGGCAAGGTGTCCCTCGTCGGCGCTGGCATGCGCAGCCACCCCGGCGTCAGCGCGACCTTCTTCAAGGCGCTCGCCGACGCCGGCGTCAACATCGACGTCATCTCCACCTCCGAGATCCGCATCTCGGTGGTGACGCACGCGGACAAGGTCGACACGGCCGTCCGCGCGGTCCACACGGCGTTCGACCTGGACGCCGACCAGGTAGAGGCCGTCGTGTACGGCGGGACGGGACGGTGAGCACGGTGAGCCAGTCGAGCAGCAGCACCCAGCAGACGGTCGCGGGCACGACGAGGAAGCCCACGCTCGCCGTCGTCGGCGCCACCGGCGCCGTCGGCAGCGTCATGCTCGACATCCTGAGCGCGCGCCCCGACGTGTGGGGCGAGATCCGGCTCGTCGCCTCCGCACGGAGCGCCGGCAAGGTGCTGCAGGTGCGGGGCGAGGGCGTCGAGGTCAAGGCGCTGTCGCCCGGGGTGTTCGACGGCGTGGACGTCGCCATGTTCGACGTGCCCGACGAGATCAGCGCTGACTGGGCCCCGGTCGCGGCGGCGCGCGGCGCGGTGGCGGTCGACAACTCCGGCGCGTTCCGCATGGACCCCGACGTGCCGCTCGTCGTGCCCGAGGTCAACCCCGAGGCAGTCGCCGACCGGCCCAAGGGGATCATCGCCAACCCCAACTGCACGACGCTCACGATGATGGCCGCGCTCGGTGCCCTGCACCGGCGGTGGGGCCTCACCGAGCTCGTCGTCGCGAGCTACCAGGCCGCCTCGGGTGCCGGCAAGCCCGGCGTCGACCGGCTGCGGGCCGAGCTCGGCGTGGTGAGCGCGGACGGCACCCTCGGGGAGCGCCCGGGTGACGTGCGGCGCGCGGTCGCCGCCGCGCTCGACGAGGGCGAGGACGGCCGCTTCCCCTTCGGTGCCCCGCTCGCCATGAACGTCGTGCCGTTCGCGGGCAGCCTCAAGGACGACGGCTGGTCCAGCGAGGAGCTGAAGGTCCGCAACGAGTCCCGCAAGATCCTCGGCATCCCGGACCTGCGGGTCTCCGCGACGTGCGTGCGGGTGCCCGTCGTCACGACCCACTCCCTCGCGGTGCACGCGACCTTCGCCTCGGAGCTGAGCGCCGACGACGCGCGCGACGAGCTCGCGAAGCAGCCGACCGTCGTCGTCCTGGACGACCCGGCCAACGGGGTCTTCCCCACCCCCGCGGACGTCGTCGGCCAGGACCCGACCTACGTGGGGCGCATCCGGCAGTCGCTGGACTTCCCCCGGACGCTCGACCTCTTCGTGAGCGGGGACAACCTGCGCAAGGGCGCCGCGCTCAACACCGCCGAGATCGCCGAGCTCGTCGCCGCGGAGCTCACGGGCTCGCGCGCCTGACGTGCCGGGGAGGCTGACCCGCACGGTCGCCGGGGTCGCGGCGCTCGGCGCCGGGGCGCTCGCGTGGTCGCTGCTGGAGACCCGTGCGTTCGTGCTGCGGCGTGCGAGCGTGCCCGTGCTGCGCCCGGGCGAGACGCCGCTGCGCGTCCTGCACCTGTCCGACCTCCACCTGACGCCGGGCCGGACCGCCGAGCGCAGGTGGGTGCAGGGCCTCGCGGCGCTCGAGCCCGACCTCACCGTCGTGACCGGCGACATGCTCGCCCACGTCGACGCCGTCCCCGCCGTGCTCGACGCCCTCGGCGGGCTGCTGCGGCGACCCGGCGCCTTCGTGCTCGGCTCGAACGACTACTTCGCGCCGACGCCGCGCAACCCCCTGCGCTACTTCGCCGCGCCGAGCGACCCTCGGCCCGAGCCGCACCCCCTGCCCACCGACGACCTGGTCGGCGCCCTGACCGGGGCGGGCTGGCTCGACCTGGACAACGCCCGCGCGGTCGTCGAGGCGGGCGGGCGCACCGTACGGCTCGTCGGTGTCGACGACCCCCACCTGCGACGGGACCGGCTGCCCGACCCCGAGCCGGGCCGGCACGCCGACGGGCTGCGGCTGGGCGTGACGCACGCGCCGTACCAGCGGGTGCTCGACGCCATGACCGTGGACGGCGCCGACCTCGTCCTGGCCGGTCACACGCACGGCGGCCAGGTGCGAGTGCCGGGGGTGGGTGCGCTCGTGACGAACTGCGACCTGTCCCGCCGCTACGCCCGCGGCCTGTTCGCGTGGTCGCCGCCCGGGGCGGCGCCGGACCGCTTCGCGCCCGCACCGTCCGCCTGGGTCAACGTGAGCGCGGGACTGGGCACGAGCCCCTTCGCGCCGGTGCGCTTCGCGTGCCGGCCGGAGGCGAGCCTGCTGACCCTCGTGCCCGCCGCCGACACCCGGCGGGTACATTCCGCCTAGTCGCGAGGCGGTGGGCCTCGCCCTCGAGAACGAGGCGCCCGTGACCCGGGGTCGACGCTCAGGCCGGTGCACGACCGTGCAGGTCGCGGGGCAGCCGCGCGCGGGCGGCGAGGCGGTCACGGTCGATCACCGTGACCCGACCGCGGGCGAGCTCCACGACGCCGCGGCGGGCGAGCCGCTGCAGGGCCTGGTTGACGCTCGGGCGGGTGCCGCCCGTGAGCTCGGCGATGAGGTCCTGCGTGAGCGGGACGGCCACCGGCCCCGGGCCCTCCGCGTACACCTCCACGAGCTGGGCGAGGCGGCTGCACACCCGGCGGTCGAGGCTGTCGTAGGTCGACTCCACGAGCCGCACCGACAGCTCCTCCACCCGCTGGGCCAGGGCCGCGAGCAGGAAGGCCATGGTCTCCGGGCGGCGGCGGCGCAGGTCGGCGAAGGCCGACGCCGACAGCGTCCGCGTGGCGCTCGGCTCCAGGGCCACGACCGTCGCGGTGCGACGGCGCTCGCCGCCGGCCACGAGCGACAGCTCGCCGAAGTGGCTGCCCGGACCGAGCACGTTGAGCAGCACCCGCCCACCGTCCTCCGTCGACACGCGGACGGCGAGGCGTCCCGACTCCACGAGGTGGAGGCTGTCCGACGGGTCGCCCTCGTGGACGAGGACCTCGTCGCGGCCGAAGCGCCGCAGCCGGGTCGCGGCCAGCACCACCGCACGGTCGGCGTCGGAGAGCGTGGCGACGAGCGGCCACATCGAGGACACACCGGAGTATCAGCCTGAAGGAGGCGGATGGACATGGACCTCGGTACAGGTACGGCAGGGGCCAGGGCACCCGGCGACCGCACCGTGCTCACCCGCGCGGCCGACGCGGTGCGGGAGGTGTACGACGCCGCGGCCGCCTCGGTCGCCGTCGTCGCCGACGACGGCGAGGTCCTGCTGTACCGGGCGGCCGCCGGCGAGGGCGCCGACGCCATCGTCGGCACGTCGCTCCCGGTCGGGCGCGGGCTGGCCGGCTGGGTGGCCATGTCGGGTCAGCCGCTCTTCGTCCACGACGTCCGCAGCGACCCGCGCTTCGCCCGCGACGTCGCCGAGGCCACGAGGTACGTGCCCGAGGCCATGCTGCTCGCCCCGTTCCACGACGCCGACGGCGAGGTGGCCGGCGTCGTGTCCGTCCTGGACCCTGCCGGCGTGACGTCGCCGGAGTCGGCGGTGGCGGGCATCGGCACGCTCGCCGCCCTCGTCGGCCTCGTCGCGGAGGCCGGCGGCGGCGGCGCGGCCGGGGAGCCCCAGGTCGCCCGCCTCGCGGACTACGGGAGGCGGGTGCTGTCGCTGGCCGCCGAGCTCGACCTGTGAGTGCGACGCACCTGCCGGAGTGGTCCTCGGCCTTCGACGACGACCGGCTCGCGCGCGTCCGCTCGCTGCCCCTGCCGGCGCGGCGCGAGTGGGCGCTGGCGGGCGCGACCGGCGAGGGGGTCGACGTCGCGGTGGTGGACAGCGGCGTCGACGCCGACAACCCGCGGGTGGGAGGGCTCGCCGGGTCCGTGGCGCTCGTGACGGACGCCGAGGACCCGCGCGGCTACCGGGTGGAGGAGGGCCCCCACACCGATCTCGTCGGACACGGCAACGCCTGCTCGGGGATCATCCGCTCGCTCGCGCCGCGGGCGCGGCTGCACAGCGTCCGGGTGCTGGGCGCGAACCTCAGGGGCCGCGGGGTGCTGCTGCGCGGCGGTATCGAGTGGTCGGTGGCGGCCGGCATGCGGGTGGTCAACCTGTCGCTGTCGAGCAAGAGCGACCTCATGTACGCGGACCTGCACCGGGTCACCGACGCCGCGTACTTCCGCGGCGCCCTGCTCGTCTGCGCGGCGAACAACTCCCCGGGGCCCACGTACCCCTCGGAGTTC
Organism: Aquipuribacter sp. SD81; assembly: GCF_037153975.1. Classification (NCBI taxonomy): domain Bacteria; kingdom Bacillati; phylum Actinomycetota; class Actinomycetes; order Micrococcales; family Intrasporangiaceae; genus Aquipuribacter; species Aquipuribacter sp. SD81. The sequence goes on along the minus strand of NZ_JBBAYJ010000004.1, from coordinate 171,877 downwards.
GCCTCGGTCGTCTCGGTCGCGGCCCGGGCCGGGGACGACCCCCTCGCCCTCGCCTACAACCCGCACCCGCCGGTGGAGTTCGCCGCCCGCGGCATCGACCTCGACGTGGCGTGGGCGGACGGCGGCTCGACGGTCGCCACGGGCAACAGCTTCGCGGCGCCGCACGTGAGCGGGCTGACCGCCCTCCTGCTGAGCAAGCACCCGTGGCTGACCCCGTTCCAGGTCAAGGCCGTCCTGCACTCGCTGTGCGACAACGCCGACGTGTCGTGAACCGGACACCCGCTGTGTCAGCGAGCGAACAGATCGTCGTGGGCCTGCTCAGCAGTATTGCCGCAGTGGGACCGAGGGACGGGGCCACGCGGACAGCAGAGGGAGACAACCATGGACGAGGACACGAACCCCCAGGCGACCGGCTCCGAGGACGTCGAGGGCCACTTCAAGGCGATGAGGGCCGACAGCGGCTCCGAGGACGTGGAGGGCCACGGGTTCGCGGCACGCGTGACCGGTGACGGCGACGAGGACGTCGAGGGCCACGCCACCCGCCGGCCGCTGCAGGCCGACGGCGGTGACGAGGACGTGGAGGGCCACCTGCGCGTGCTGAACGCCGACGGTGACGAGGACGTCGAGGGCCACCTCCGCGTGTTCAGCGTCGACGGCGAGGAGGACGTCGAGGGTCACGTCCAGCCCGGCGCCCAGGGACGCATCAGCGACCGCTGAGCCGCCGCGGTCGTGAGCGCCGACCGTCGCCCGGTAGCGTGTCCGGGCACGGTCGGCGCTCCCGCGTGGGCCGGACGAGCCCAGGGAGGACCGTGGACGGCGCACCCGCTGCACTGCGTCCGGTCGTGCTCGGCGGGGACATCGGCGCCTACAGCCTGGCCCGGCACTTCCACGAGAACCACGGCGTGCGACCTGTCGTCGTGTCGGGCGCCGCGAGCGGGCTCATGTCCCGCTCGGCCGCCCTGCAGCACGTGCGGGAGCCGGCCCTGGAGGACCCCGACACGCTCGTGGCCGTCCTGCACCGTCTCGTCGAGCCCGACGCCGCGACGATCGTGCTCGCGAGCGCCGACCGGCTCGTCGCCCGGCTCGTCGAGGTGCGCGACCGGCTGCCGGAGACGGTCGTCGTGCCGTACGTCGAGGCGCCGCTGCTGCGGCGGATGACGGACAAGGCCGAGTTCAGCCGGGTGTGCGCGGAGCTGGGCGTCGCCCACCCGCGGACGGTCGTCGCGGACCTCTCGCTCCTGCCGGGCACGTCGACGCCGTCCGACGTGGACCCGGCGGTGGACACGAGCGGTCTCGTCTTCCCGGTCTTCGCCAAGGCCGCGAGCACGGTCGCCTACGCGGGCGTGAGCTTCGAGGGCAAGCGCAAGGGCTTCGTCGTGGCCGACCGGGCGCAGCTGCTCGACCTGCTCGCCCGGGTCCGCCGCGCGGGCTACACCTCCGGCTTCCTCGTGCAGGAGCTCGTGGCCGGCGACGACTCCGGCATGCGCATCCTCACGTGCTACAGCGACCGCTCCGGCCGGGTCCGCTACTCCTCGTTCGGGCACGTGCTGCTGGAGGAGCACGCGCCGAGCGCCATCGGCAACCCCGCGGCGATCCTCACCGACCACGACCCCGACGTCGTCGCCGACGCCACGCGCCTGCTGGAGCACGTCGGCTGGACGGGGTGGGCCAACTTCGACCTCAAGGTCGATCCGCGCACGGGCCGCACGGTGTTCTTCGAGCTCAACCCGCGGCTCGGGCGCAGCAACTTCTACGTCGCGGCCGGGCAGACGGACCCGGTCGCGCCGTACGTGCGCGAGTACGTCCGCGGCCTCGACCCGTACCCGCCGGGCTCACCGGAGCACGCCGAGCCCGGCCACCTCTTCACGGTGCTGCCGCGCCCCCTGCTGCTGCGCTACCTCGACGAGGACCTGCGGGCGCGCGTGCGAGCGGCCTACCGGGCGGGGCACGTCCACAACCCGCTGTGGTACTCCGCCGAGCGCGACCCCCGGCGCCTCGCCTACCTCGCCGCCAGCCACGCCAACCAGTACCGCAAGTTCGCCCGCCACTACCCGGTCGGCGAGGCGCGCGCCCGGCAGCTGCAGCCCGCGGGGCGGACGGCGTGACGCGCCGCCTCGTCGGCGTCGTCGGCGGGGTCGGGCCGCTGGCCACCGCGTACTTCCTCGACCGGGTCGTCCGCCTCACCGACGCGGCCACCGACCAGGAGCACGTCGACCTCGTCGTGCACCAGCGGGCCTCGACGCCCGACCGGACCGCCTTCCTGCTCGGGCGCAGCGCCGAGGACCCGGGACCGGTGCTCGCCGCGTCGGCCGCGGACCTCGTGCGGCTCGGCGCCCGGGCCGTCGTGCTGCCGTGCAACACGGCCGAGCCGTTCCTGCCGCAGGTGCGTGCGGCCGCGGGCGTCGAGGTCGTCGGCATCGTGCACGCGACCGTCCGCGAGGTCGTCGCGACGGTGCCCGACGTCAGGCGGGTCGGCGTCCTCGCGACCGACGGCACCGTCGCCGCGCGCACGTACCACGACGAGCTCGAGGCGGCCGGGCTGGAGGCGGTGGTGCCGTCGGCGGCCGACCAGCGGACCGTCATGTCGGTCATCTACGAGCAGGTCAAGGCCAACCGTCCCGTCGACGTCCCGGCGCTCGCGGCCGTCGCGGACCGGCTCGGCGACCGCGGGGCGCAGTGCGTGGTGCTCGGCTGCACGGAGCTGTCGGTCGTCTCGGCCCCGGTCGCGGGCACGGCCCGGGTCCGCGTCGTCGACTCCGTCGACGCACTGGCCCGCGCCACGATCTCGCTCGCGGGCGCCCGCACCACGGGCTAGGTCTCGCGGACCGCGGCGGCACGGGTGCCGTGCCGCCGCCCGGGTGCCGTGCCGCCGCCCGGGGGACCGGGGACGACAGGAGGCCGGCCCCCTGCGGGGACCGGCCTCCGTGCACGTCGGGCTGGCGGGATTTGAACCCACGACCCCCTCGTCCCGAACGAGGTGCGCTACCAAGCTGCGCTACAGCCCGTGCGCGCACGAGTGTAGCCGAGACACGGGGCGGTCCCGACCGTCGCGGCCGGCTGGCGCCGCGGGCGCGCGCGGGCCGGCCGCTCGGGCGTCAGTCGTCGTCGGCGCCGCCGTTGCCGTTCCCGCCGCCGCCGTTCCCGCCGTTGCCGTTCCCGCCGCCGCCGTTCCCGCCGCCGCCGTTCCCGCCGCCGCCGTTGCCGTTCCCGCCGCCGTTGCCACCGCCGCCGTTGCCACCGCCGCCGTCGCCACCTGCGTCACCACCCTCGCTGGGCTCGGGCTCCGGGTCCGGCGCGGGCTCGGGCTCCGGGGGCGGCGGCGGCTCCTCGCCGGCGGACAGCGTGAGCGTGACGGTCTGCCCGGAACGGACCAGCGCGCCGGAGGACGGCGACTGGGTGAGGACGTCCCCGCGGGGGACCGAGCCGGAGTAGCGGCGCTCGGAGGCGACCGAGACGCGCAGCCCGAGCGCGCGGAGCTCGTCCGCCGCGTCGTCCTCCGACTGCCCGGTCACGCGCGGGACGGCGAAGCGTGGCCCGAAGACGACGTCGTCGTCCGGGGGCGTGAACTCCTCCTCGCCCCAGCCGAACTCCTCGGCGGCGGGGACGGCGAACGCGTCCCACGTGGGCAGCGCGAGCGAGGAGCCGAAGACCGACGGGATGAAGCGGCCGTTGACCTCGAAGTCCTCCAGGGACCGCGGCGTGCCGTCGACACCCGGGTCGCCGACCCACACCGACGCGGCCATCTCACGGGTGTAGCCGGTGAACCACACGGCGATCGAGTCGTTCGTCGTACCGGTCTTGCCGGCTGCGACCCCGTCGAACCCCGAGTTCCGCGCCGTGCCCTGGGGGGAGGACAGCGTCTGCTGCAGCGCCTCGTTGACGCCCCGGGCGATGTCCGGCTCGATCACCTGGTTGCACGTCTGCGGCGGCGCCGGCAGCTGCTCGCCGTCGCGGTCCCGGATGACGGTGATGGCGATGGGCTCGCAGTGCACGCCGTCGGCGGCGAAGGTCGCGTAGACCTCGGCGACCGTGAGCGGCGAGACCTCCGTGGTGCCGAGCGCCATGCTGATGACCCGGCGGACCTCGCCGTCGGGGTCCGTGGCGGGGTTCATGCCGAGGCGCGTCGCCATGTCCTGGATGTCGCAGAGGTCGAGCTGGCTCGTGATGCCGATGTAGGCGGTGTTGCTCGAGCGGAAGGTCGCCTCGGCGATGGACAGCGACGGCGCCGTGCCGCCGGAGTTGCTCGGGCTGTAGGTGTCGTCGACCGGCTTGATGGCCTCCCCGCACTCCGTGAAGTCGCCGAAGCGGAAGGTGCGGGTCTCGGGGGCGGGGATGCGGTCGGTCAGGGAGCGGCCCTGCTCGAGCCAGGTCGCGAGCACGACGGGCTTCATGTTGGAGCCCGGCTGGAAGCCGACGCCGCCGCCGTAGCGCTGGTCGACGTTGAAGTTGGTCGAGGACTGCGCCGGGTCGGACGCGTCCGTGCCGTACACCCGGTTCTGGGCCATCGCGATGATCTTGCCGGTGCCGGGCTGCACGACGCTCATGGCCACCCCGGCCCGGTCGGTCTCCGGCACCTGCGTGCGGACCGCGTCCCACGCGAGCTGCTGGACCTCGGGCTCGATGGTCGTGTGGATGCGCAGCCCGCCGCGGTCGAGGAGGTTCTGCCGCTCCTCGACGGTCTCGCCGTAGGCGGGGTCGCTGAGGATGAGGCGCTCCACGTAGTTGCAGAAGTAGGCGAAGGCGCCGGCGGTGATGCAGCCGCGGCGCGTCTCGCGCGGCCGGAGGTTGAGGTCGGAGGTGACCGCCTGGTCGTACTGCTCCTGGCTGATGACGTCCGTCGCGAGCATGCGCGACAGGACGACGTTCCGGCGGCTCGTCGCGGACTCCGGGTTGTCCAGCGGGTCCCACCGGCTCGGCGACTGCACGATGCCGGCGAGCAGCGCCGCCTGGGCGACGTTGAGCTCGCTGGCGTTGACGGAGAAGTACCGCTGCGCGGCGGCCTGGATGCCGTAGGTCGCGTTGCCGAAGTTGGCGATGTTGAGGTAGCGCTCGAGGATCTCGTCCTTGCTCAGCTCCTCCTCCAGCGCGATCGCGAGCTTGGCCTCGCGCAGCTTGCGGCCGTAGCCGACCGGCCCGCTGGCGGCGATCTCCGACTGCACCCGGGCGAGCTCGTCCGGGTCGCCGCTGTAGACCGCGGACTCCAGCTGCACCTGCTTGACGTACTGCTGCGTGAGGGTCGACGCGCCCTGCTCGGCGCCGCCGAGGAGGTTGTTGGCCAGCGCACGCGCCGTGCCGCGCGCGTCGATGCCACCGTGCTCGTAGAAGCGGTCGTCCTCGACGGCCATGATGGCCTTGGGCGCCCACTCGCCCATCTGCGGCAGGCTCGTGATGGCCCGGTTCTCGCTGTAGAAGCGGGCGATGAGGCCGCCGTCGGCGGCGACCATCGTCGAGGTCTGCGACAGCGGGGGCAGCTCGAGGTCCGTCGGCAGGTCCTCGTAGTACTCGGTGCCGTTGCGCGTGAGGAAGCCGGCGCCCGCCGCCGCGGGGAGCACGAGCCCGGCGGCGAGGACCCCCGCCACGAGCGACACCGCGACGAACGCCGCGAGCAGGGTCGTGACGCGCACGAGCGTCGTCGCCGCGTTCCCGTCGTCGCCGCTCCGCACCAGCGCGAGCAGCCGGACACGCGCGGGACGACCAGGACCAATCCGGCCGTCGCCGACGGCTCGTATCACACGAGCAGCAGTACCCCTCATGCACACGAGGGTACGTGCCGACACAGGGTGCGGGACCGCACCGGCACCCGGGACCTCGGTCCCGGACCGGGGCGCCCCACCGGACCGCATCCTCCGTTCGGCGGACCCCGGTACCGCCGTTCGGCGGACCGAGGTCGGTCCGTTGGGAGGTTCTGCGACCCGAGCACGCTCCGTAACTTTCTGTCCGGACGACCGATACAGCACCAGCAGCACGTGAACGCCCGTCGGGAGGGACCCCGTCGGGCGGGGAGGAGGTCCGCATGACGTGGGTCGAGGAGTGGCCCGAGCTGGCCACCTGCCGTGGGGAGGACCCGGACGCGCTCTTCGTGCAGGGTGCGGCGCAGCAGCAGGCGAAGGTCCTGTGCCGCGCGTGCCCCGTCCGCACCGAGTGCCTGGCCCAGGCACTCGACACCCGCACCGAGTTCGGGGTGTGGGGCGGGCTCACGGAGCGCGAGCGCCGCCAGCTCCTGCGCGACCACCCGGAGGTGCTGTCGTGGAAGACGGTCCTGCAGCAGGCCCGTCAGCGCCACGAGGCGAGCCTCGCCGACACCGCCGTGCCGGCGCAGCGGGTGACCTCGGGGGCCGGCCGCCTCTGACGACCCGCCCGGTGCACGCCGTCCCCGGCGGCTGCCACCGCCCTCCGCACCGCGGCCGCGCCGCCCTCAGGGGGTGAGGGGCGCGGGCGGGACCGCGGCACCGGCGGCGAGGTCGGCCCCGACCGCACGCAGCGCGTCGAGGTCCACGACGTCGAGCGGGCGCGCGGGCACGACGACCGTCGGAACCGGCGGGCGCAGGCGCGTGAGCCGAGCCAGGACGTCCCGCTCCGCGACCACGCGCCGCACCCGGCGGGCGTGCACGAGCAGCGCCTCCCGCGTGAGCCCGTCCGCGCGCCCCGCGGCCTCCAGCGCCGCGTCGGCGTCCAGGTGCTCCTCCTCCGAGGTCGTCACCCGGTTGACGACGACACCCGCCAGCGGCATGCCCTCCACCTGCAGCCGGTCGACGAAGTAGCCGGCCTCACGCACCGCGTCGTGCTCGGGGGCCGCGACGACGACGAAGGCCGACCCCGGCCCCTTCAGCAGCGCGTACGTGCGTTCGGCGCGCTCGCGGAACCCGCCGAACATCGTGTCGAAGGCCGAGAGCAGCATCTGCAGGTCACCGAGGATCTGCGCTCCCAGCAACCGGTTGAGCAGCCCCGTCACCCCGCCCGCGAACGCGGAGAACACCCGCACGTACGCCCGCCCGCCCGCCTTGGCCGGCGCCAGCAGCAGCCGCAGCAGGCGGCCGTCGAGGAACGAGCCGAGCCGCTCCGGCGCGTCGAGGAAGTCCAGCGCCGACCGGCTCGGCGGCGTGTCGACGACGATGAGGTCCCACGTGTCGGTGCCGTCCGGCTCCGTCCGCGCGCGCAGCTGGCCGAGCTTCTCCATCGCCATGTACTCCTGCGTCCCGGCGAAGGAGCTCGACAGCGCCTGGTAGAAGGGGTTCGCGAGGATCTGCCGGGCCTTGTCCGGCGTCGCGTGCGCCTCGACGACCTCGTCGAAGGTCCGCTTCATGTCGAGCATCATCGCGTCGAGCGTCCCGCCGGCGGCCCCCTCGACGCCCGCGACCGGCCGGGGCGTGTTGTCGAGCTCGGTGAGCCCGAGCGACTGCGCGAGGCGCCGCGCGGGGTCGATGGTGAGCACCACCGCCCGCCGCCCGCGCTCGGCCGCGCGCAGCGCGAGGGCGGCGGCGCACGTGGTCTTGCCGACGCCGCCGGAGCCCGTGCACACCACGACCCGCACGGAGCGGTCGTCGAGCAGCGCGTCGACGTCGAGACGCTCGCCGCTCACGCAAGCACCCCGGCGAGCTCGTGCACGCCCGCCTGGTCGACCCCGCCGTGGGCGCCGCCCAGCTGCGGCAGCTCGACGACCGGGAGCCCGAGGTCGTCCAGGCGGTGACGCAGACCGTGCTCGCGCGTGACCCGCTGGGCGTGCTCGACGGTCTGCCGGGCCAGCGCCTCCGCCCGCACGCGCGGCGCGCGGCCGCCGACCCCGGCCGCCTGCAGGCCCGCGCGGAGCCCGGCGACGTCCACGTCGCCGGCCGCGACCGGCTCGAGCCGGTCGTCGGCCAGCAGCGACGGGCGCACCTGGTTGACGAGCAGGCGCCCCAGCGGCAGCCCGAGCCGCGCCAGCTCCTCGACCGCGTCGACCGTCTCCTGCACCGGCATGTCCTCCAGCAGGGTGACGACGTGCACGGCCGTCGCCGACGACGTGAAGACCTCGGTCATCGCCGCCGCCTGCCCGTGCACCGGCCCGACCCGCGCGAGGTCGGCGACGAGGGCGTTGACGTTGAGGAAGCGGCCGATCCGGCCCGTCGGCGGTGCGTCGAGCACGACGTGGTCGTAGGCGTACGGGCCGTCGCCCCGGCGGCTGCCCCTGCGCTGCCGGACGGCGTCGTACACCTTGCCGGTGAGCAGGACGTCGCGCAGGCCCGGCGCGATCGTCGTCGCGAAGTCGACGGCCCCGATGCGCTCGAGCGCCCGGCCCGCCCGGCCCAGGCGGTAGAAGACCTCGAGGTACTCCAGCAGCGCCTGCTTCGCGTCGACCGACAGGCCCAGCAGCTCCCCCCTGGGCAGCCGCACGAGCGGGGAGGCGTCGTAGCCGAGGGGCCCCGTGTCGAACAGCCGCGCGAGGCCCTGCCTGCCCTCGACCTCCATGAGCAGCACCCGGCGACCGCGTCGCGCGAGGGCCAGCCCGAGGGCCGCCGCGGCGGTGGTCTTGCCGGTGCCGCCCTTGCCGGTGACCACGTGGAGGCGGACCCGGGCGGCGAGCAGGTCGGGCACGTGCACACCGTAGGGAGGCCCCGACCGGGCGGCACGCCCGGGGGAGGCCGCCTCGACCGCACGCAAGATCACGAACGGGCGCGTCCCCGTGCCGCGCCGCGTACGCTGCCGGGCATGCAGCAGTGGGAGTACGCGACGGTGCCGCTCATCGTCCACGCCACCAAGCAGATCCTCGACCAGTGGGGCGAGGACGGCTGGGAGCTGGTCAACGTCATCGAGGGGCCGGGCGGCCAGGGCCTCGTCGCCTACCTCAAGCGGCCGAAGGGCTGAGGCCCGTGAGCACCCCCGGCAGCGAGCCCCGGGCCGGCGAGGACGCCGAGACCGACCACCAGGAGGACGTCGTGAGCACGCAGGACCCCGGGGACGAGCCGTCGCGCGAGCACCCGAACGAGCAGCCGGTCGAGGACTACGCCGCGGACGCCCCCGAGCCGCAGGTCCCGGCGCCGGACGGCTCCGGCGAGGACGCACCGTCCCCGGGCGACGCCGGCGCCGCGGCCCCGGCGGGGCAGCCGGTCGACGACCTGCCGTACTCCGAGCCGTCGGCCGAGCCCGCCGTCGTCGACGGCACCGGGCGGGAGCCGCAGCCCGAGGGCGACGGCACCCACCAGCAGACGCCCGAGCTGTCCGGGACGCCGACGGAGCGGCTCGCCCAGCTCGGGCTCGAGCTGCCGCCGACCCCCGCCCCGCTGGCCGCGTACGTGCCGGCCGTGCGCGCCGGGTCGTTCGTCCACACGTCCGGGCAGCTGCCGATGGTCGACGGCGCCCTCGCCACGACCGGCGTCGTCGGCGACCAGGCCGTGGACGTCGACGTCGAGACCGCCGCGGGCCTCGCCCGGCGCTGCGCGCTCAACGCGCTCGCCGCCGTGGCGTCCGTCGTCGACCTCGACGAGGTGGTGCGCGTCGTGAAGGTGACGGGCTTCGTCGCCAGCGCCCCCGGGTTCACCCAGCAGCCCGCGGTCGTCAACGGCGCCTCCGAGCTGCTCGGGCAGGTCTTCGGCGACGCCGGCCGCCACGCGCGCTCGGCCGTCGGCGTGGTCGCGCTGCCGCTCGGTGCGCCGGTCGAGGTGGAGATCGTCGTCGAGGTCGGCTGAGCGGCCCCGCATGAGCGAGTCCGAGGCCACCGCGCTGCGCCTGCCGAGGGACGCCGACGGCACCGCGCGCCGGTGGCTCGACGCCGGGGCGCCCGCGGGCCCCGCGCCCGCCGTGGCCGCGAGCGTCTGCGTGCTGCGCGACGGCCCCGACGGCCGCGTCGAGGTGCTGTGGCTCACGCGAGGGCGCGGGCTCAGCACGTGGCCCGGGCTGCTCGCGTTCCCCGGCGGTGTCGTGGAGACGGTCGACCGGTCCCGGCGCCCGGGCGAGCCGGGCCCCCCGGACCGGCTCGCGGTGCTCGCACGCGCGGCGGCGCGCGAGTGCGAGGAGGAGACCGGGGTCCGGCTGCGGGCCCGGGACCTGCGCGGCTTCGCCCGGTGGGTGACGCCCGAGCACGAGCCGCGTCGCTTCGACACCACCTTCGTCGTCGGGGTGCTCCCGGCGGGCGCGGACCCGGCGGGCGTCGCCCCGGCGGAGGGCGGCGAGACGCACGAGCACGGCTGGGCGGCACCCGCCGACCTGCTCGCCGAGGTGCGCAGCGGCCCACGCCGCGCGCTGCCCCCGACCCGGGCCGTCCTGCGGGACCTCGCGGCGGCTGCCGCGGCGACGGTCGACGCGGTGACCGACTCGGGGGCCGAGTCGGTGGCCGGCTCGAGGGCCGACGCCGCGGCCGCGGCGGTCGTCGCGGGTGGTTCGCTCGTGCCGGTGGTGCCCCGCGCCGCGTGGGCGGACGCGCCCCCCGGCCCCGACGGCCTGCCGGAGGTCGACCTGCTCCTGCCGCGCCACGCCGGGCAGGTGCCGTGACGCAGCCGGCCGTGCGGCTCGTCCGGGCCGACAACCCCGGCCCGATGACCCTCGAGGGCACGAACACGTGGCTGGTCGGCCGGCGACGGGTCCTCGTCGTCGACCCCGGTCCCGCCGACGACGCCCACCTGCGGGCCGTCCTCGACGCCGTCGGTCCCGCCCTGGCCGGTGTGCTCCTCACCCACCGGCACCCCGACCACTCCGAGGCGCTCGGCGCGCCGCTCCTGCGAGCGGCGCTGGCCCGTGCCGGCGCCCCAGTGCTGGCCGCCGACCCGTCCCTCGGTGACCCCGTGACGCCCGAGGCGGTCGCCGCGGTGTGCGACGAGCCCGCGGAGCCGCTCGCGCTGGCCGGGCACACCGACGACTCGGTGGGGCTCGTCGTGGCCGGGGAGCGGGTCGTCCTCACCGGCGACACGGTCCTGGGCCGCGGCACGTCGGTGGTCGCGCACCCGGACGGTGACCTCGGCGCGCACCTCGCGTCGCTGCGGCGGCTGCGCGCCCTCCTCGACGGCGGCGGCGTCGGCGGCGGGGGCGAGGGCGACCATGACGGGACCCGCGACGACGGGGGCGCCCGGCCGTGGCGGGGCCTGCCGGGGCACGGCCCGGAGGTGCCCGACCTCGCCCGGCGCGTCGAGGAGCTGCTGCGGCACCGCGCCGAGCGCGTCCGCCAGGTGCGCGAGGCGCTCGCCCTGCTCGACCCGGGCCGGGACCGCGTCGGCGCCCGGGCGCCCGCGGACGACGACGGGCTCGTGGCGGCCGTCGTCGCCCACGTCTACCCCGATCTCACGGACCCGGTCCTGCTCGGCGCCGCGGGCCGGACCGTCCGCGCGACGCTCGTCCACCTCGCCCGCAGCGACGCGACCGGATGACCGGCCCCGAGCACGCCGGGACGAGCCGGTGGCGGGTGCACGGCGAGCGCAGCCTCTACGAGAGCCCGTGGCTGTCCCTGCGGCTGCTCGACGTCGAGCAGCCGGACGGTCGTCGCTACGAGCACCACGCCGTCCGCCAGCCGGTGCCCGCCGCGTGCTGCCTCGTGCTCCGCGACGGCCCGGACGGGCAGGAGGAGGTCCTGCTGCTCGGCCGGCACCGGGTCGTCACGGGGACGTGGGGCTGGGAGGTGCCGGCGGGCAGGGTCGAGCCGGGCGAGACGCCGGCGGAGGCGGCGGCGCGGGAGACGCGGGAGGAGACCGGCTGGGAGGTGGCCGACGTCCGCCACCTCTCCGGGTTCCACCCCGTCGGCGGCTCCGCCGACCACCGCTTCGAGGTGTGCGCCGCCCGGGCCGTGCGGCAGGTCGCGGACCACGACCCCGTGGAGGCGGACGGCCTCGTGTGGGCCCCGCGCGCGCACGTGCGTCGGCTGGTCCGCGAGGGCCTCGTCGTCGAGGGGCTGTCGCTCGTGGCGCTGCTGTGGTGGCTCGCGGACCTCGGGCCGGGGCTCAGCGGGCGCGGCGGTGCAGGCGCTCCACGTCGAGGATCGTGACGGCCCGCGCCTCCAGGCGCAGCCAGCCGCGGCCGGCGAAGTCGGCGAGGGCCTTGTTGACCGTCTCGCGGCTCGCGCCCACCAGCTGCGCCAGCTCCTCCTGCGTGAGCTCGTGCGCGACGAGGACGCCGTCCTCGACGGGGCGCCCGAAGCGGCGCGCGAGGTCGAGCAGCGCCTTGGCCACCCGGCCGGGCACGTCGGAGAACACGAGGTCGGCGAGGGCCTCGTTGGTGCGGCGGAGGCGCCGGCCGAGGGCCGCGAGCAGCGACAGCGCGACGCGGGGCTGGTCGAGCAGCGGGACGAAGTCCTCGCGGGTGAGGGAGTGGACGCGACCCGCGGAGACCGCGACGGCGGTGGCCACGCGGGGGCCCGGGTCGAACAGCGACAGCTCGCCGAACATCTCGCCGGGACCGAGGATCGCCAGCAGGTTCTCCCGGCCGTCCGTCGCCCGCCGGCCGAGCTTGATCTTGCCCGTCTCGATCACGTAGAGGGCGTCGCCGGGGTCGCCCTCGTGGAACAGGCGCTCCCCGCGGGCGAGCTCGACGGGGCGCATGCGCGCGACGAGCTCCTGGGCCGAGTCCTCGTCGAGGGCAGCGAGCAGCGGCGCGCGACGCAGGACCTCCTCGGCCATGTCTCCACCTCCAGCGCCGCGGCACCCGGGAGGCGCGCGGTCAGGCCGATCATGCCGGAACCGGCCGCCCGGCGCCGCCCCCCGCGACCCCGGCGCTCCCGGGGGCGCCTGCGGCGGCCGACGACGGTCAGGAGGGGGCGGGCAGCACGGGGGTGCAGGCCGCACGGGCGGCGGCCTCGGCGGCGCGCTCCGCCTCGAGCGCGGCCGCGTCCTGCAGGGCGAGCTCGAGCGCCTCGACCTCCGAGAGGAGGTGCCGGCGCCGCGCCGCGAGCCGCGTCGCGCTCCCGCGCAGGCGCTCGAGGTGCTCCCCGGGTCCGGCGCCCGCGCTGCACAGCGGGGCGAGGTCCGCGAGCAGGCGCTCGAGGTCCATCCCGGCCGCGAGCAGGGACGGCTCGTCGTCGACGCGGGGGTCGAGGCGGTGGGGGCCGGCCTGCGTGGGGACCGGCGAGCCGTACAGGAGCCCCGCGACGACGAGGTCGGTGCGCGCCTGCACGAGGCGCTGCCAGTAGCCCACGGCCCGGAGCTCGTCGACGAGGCCCGCGAGGCGGTCCTGCAGGAGCGACCCACCGGGAGCCGCCCCGTCCGCGCCCGTCGCGGGCACCGGGCCGGCCGCGAGGCGCGTGCGGTCGTCGGCCGACGGCTGCCGGGGGATGCGCATGTGGGTCCTTCCACGAGGTTCCGGCCTCGAGGGCCGGGCGGGCTGAGCGGGTGGTCCGGAGGTGGGGCGAGGTGGGCGGGGGCGACGACGGCCGTCGTCGCTGTGCGGTCACCGGGTTGTCGGGTGTCGCGGGGCCGCACGTGAGCGGGGCCGGGGGCCGTCACCCGGAGGGCGCACGGGGGGTCGGCCTACGCTTGGCCCGTGCCGTCCGAGAGCCCCGCGCGCCCGCCCGGCGGCGCCCCCGGCGGCGGCCCGGAGTGGCTCGGACCCTGGCGGCGGGCGGTCGAGGCCGGCCGGTCGTCGCCGGTGCCGTGGCGGCGGCAGGTGCCTGCCGGTCGACGTGCGACGGTCCGGCCGGCGGCGGTCCTCGTGCTGCTCGGGCAGGGACCCGACGGCCCCGACGTGCTGCTCACCCGCCGCGCCGACACCCTCCGCAGCCACGCCGGCCAGGTCGCCCTCCCCGGTGGGCGGCGCGACCCGGAGGACGTCGACGACGTCGCGACCGCGCTGCGGGAGGCGCAGGAGGAGGTCGGCGTCGACCCGGCCGGCGTGAGCCCCCTCGGCACCCTGCCGGCGCTGTGGGCGCCGCCGGCCGACCACGAGGTGACGACGGTCGTCGCGTGGTGGCACGCCCCGCACCCGGTGGCGCCCGTGGACCTCGCCGAGGTCGCCGCGGTCGGCCGCGTGCCCGTCGCCGCGCTCGTCGACCCGGCCAACCGCGTGGGCGTCCGCTACCCGGCCGGCCGTGGGGAGGGCCCGGGCTTCGTCGTCGACGGCTTCTTCGTGTGGGGCTTCACCGCCGGGCTGCTGTCGTGGCTGCTCGACCTCGCCGGTCTCGCCGTGCCGTGGGACACGACCCCGGTCGTGGACCACGAGGGCTCCCCGCTGGACGACGGGGGCCAGGCGTGACGGCGGCGGGGTCGGTGGGGAGCGCCGTGACGACGGGCGCGGCCGCCGCGCAGGGAGCGGCCGGCGGCCTCCCGCTGAGCGGCAGCCTCCTGCTCGACCTCCTGCTCGTGCTCCTGCTCGTCGGGTACGCGGGAGCCGGCTTCCGGCAGGGGCTGGTCGTCGGGCTGGCCTCGCTCGTCGGCTTCGTCGGCGCGGCGCTGCTCGCGGCCCGGCTGCTGCCCGGGGCCGTCCCCGACCTTCCGCCCGGGCCCGGCCGCTCGGTCCTCCTGCTCGTGGGCGCCCTCCTCGCCGGCGTGCTCGGCCAGGCGCTGCTCGGGGCCGTCGCCCTGGCGGTCCGCCGGCGCGTCACCTGGCAGCCCGCGCGGGCCGTCGACGCCGTCACCGGCATGGTCGCCTCCGTGGTCGCGGTGGGTCTGGTGGTGTGGGCGATCGCGGGTGCGGTGCGGGTGAGCCCCTTCCCGACCCTGTCGCAGGCCGTCGCCGGCTCCCGCGTCGTCGCGGCCGTCGACCGGGTCGTGCCCGACCGGCTGGCGGGCGTCCTCACCTCCTACTACGACAGCGTGAGCGGTGACCTCTTCCCGCGGGCCTTCGTCGGCGAGGCGGTCGAGCCGCTCGTGCCCGTCGAGGCGCCGGACGCCGCGGTGCTGCAGGACCCGGCCGTCGTCGCGGCCGGGGCCGGCGTCGTGCGCGTCACGGGGGTGGCGGACGCGTGCCGCCGGGGCCAGGAGGGCTCCGGCTGGGTGATCGCTCCCGAGCGGGTCGTGACCAACGCCCACGTCGTCGCGGGTGTGGCCGAGCCCCAGGTGCAGGTCGGCGGGACGGGCGAGCGGCTCGCGGCCACCGTCGTCGTCTTCGACCCCGAGCGCGACCTCGCCGTGCTCGCCGTCCCCGGCCTGCAGGCGCGCCCCCTGCCGGTGGGGACCGAGCTCGCCCGCGGCGACGAGGCCGTCGTCGCCGGGTTCCCCCTCAACGGCCCGTACGTGCTCGGCGCGGCCCGGGTCCGCGACGTCGTACAGGCCGTCGGGGAGGACATCTACGGCGGCGAGCAGGTCACCCGCGAGGTGTACTCCCTCAACGCCCAGGTGCGGCCGGGCAACAGCGGGGGGCCCGTGCTCGACGGGGACGGGGCCGTCGTCGGGGTGGTCTTCGCTCGGAGCCTGCGCGACGCCGGCACCGGCTACGCCGTCACGCTCGAGGAGGCGGCGCCCGTGCTCGACCGGGCCGGCGCGACCGACGCGGTGCCGACCGGGGACTGCGCCCCGGGCTGAGCGGGTCCCGGGCGCCCGGGCGCCCGTCAGGCGTCCAGGGGCGCGACGCTCCGCAGCCACGGCAGCAGGGCCGCGACGAGCCCGTCGGGCGCCTCCTCGGGCACCTGGTGCCCGGCCCCCTCGAGGACCGTCGCACCTGCCGGGGCCCGCGGGGTCAACCGGTCCTCGCGGCCGTGGACCGCGAGCCACGGCACGGCCGGCGGGCGGGCGACCGAGCGCCGCCACCGTGCGCCGTCGGGGCGCAGCCGCGAGCGGCCGAGCCAGCGGGCGGGCTCGAGGACGGTGTGGGCGACCGAGGGCACGCGGACCGCGGCGCGCCAGTAGCCGGCCTCGTCGTCGGCCACGGGGCTCCCGAGCGGGCGACCGGCGTCGAGGTGGCGCCGCAGGGCGTCACGGTGCAGCAGCCGGTGCTCGGGCAGGACCGGCACCTGGGCCGCGAGCAGCGCGCGGCACAGCCCGGCCGAGGTCCCGCGCAGCCCCGTGACGCCCGCCGGGGGCGGGGCGGCGACGGTCACCAGGCCGGCGACGCGCTCCGGTGCGCGGTGGGCGAGGGTCCAGCCCACCCAGCCGCCGAGGTCGTGGCCGACGACGACCGCCCGCGCGTGGCCCAGGGAGCGCACGAGCGCCTCGACGTCGTCGGCGAGGCCCGGCTGGTCGTAGCCGCGCGGGGTGGCGTCGCTCGCCCCGTGACCTCGCAGGTCGGCGGCCACGGCGCGGTAGCCCGCCGCGGCGAGCAGCGGTAGCACGTGGCGCCACGCCCACCAGTTCTGCAGGCTGCCGTGCAGCAGCAGGACGAGCGGCGGGTGCCTGCCCGGCTCGCGGGACGGGTCCGGCGGCGGCTCGGCCGCGGCGACGTGGAAGCGCGCCGCGTGCGCGCCGACGAAACGGTGCTCCCAGGGCCCGGGCACACCGACCACCGACGCGTCGGTGAGGTGCGCCGGGAAGGGGTCGCGCCGGCTACGACGTGCGGGCACCCGCTGCGGGGGCGGGGACGGGACCGTCGGCGTCGTCGTGGTGCAGCGCCTCCTTGACGTCCTGCACCGTGCCCTTCCCCTGCTCCACGGTGCGCTGCGGGCCGCGCACGCGCTTGAGCAGGAGCACGCCCACGAGGGCGAGCAGCAGGCCGAGCACGACCACGGCCCCGCCGACCACGAGGAAGGCGCCCCAGCGCGTCATGCCCGCGGCGACGAGCGCCTCGGCGGCCGCGATCAGCAGGTAGACCGTGCCGAGGCCGAGGAGCGTCGCGGCCACGACCAGGAGCGCCGCCCCGGCGCCGCCCTTCTTGGCCGCACCGGTGATCTCCGCCTTGGCGAGGTCCTTCTCGTGCTGGACGATCGCGCGCACGTCGCCGACCGCGTCCGACACGAGCTGTCCTATCGACCGCTCCGAAGAGGCGTCGACCGGGGCGGTCGGGGGACGGGGGGGCATGGCGTGCGACACGCGGGCACGCTATCGCGGGTCGATCTCCTCGGCGCGTTCACGCACCTCCTCGCCCGCGTCCGCGACCTGCTCGCGGGGGGAGGGCATCGCGCCCTCGCGCTCGTGGATGAGGCGGTAGACGCGGTTGCGCCGGGAGAGCACCGCCGAGGCCAGCAGCGCGGAGATGAGCGAGCCGAAGAGCACGCCGGCCGTCACGTGCATGCCCGCCTCGGACTCCGTACCGAAGGCGAGCTCGCCGATGAGCAGCGACACCGTGAAGCCGATGCCCGCCAGCAGGGCGACCCCGACGACGTCCTGCCACGCGAGGTCCTCGTCGAGCTCGGCGCGGGTGAAGCGCGCGAGCAGGTACGTGGTGCCGCCGACGCCGATCGCCTTGCCGAGCACGAGCCCCGCGATGACGCCCTGCGCGACCGGGTCGGCGAACACCTCCCCGAGGCCGCCCTCGGTGAAGTTCACGCCCGCGGCGAAGAACGCGTACAGCGGGATCGCGATGCCGGCCGACACAGGGCGCCACACGTGCTCCAGGTGCGAGGCCAGGCACTCCCGCTCGTCGTCGGGCCGGGACACGGGGACGGTGAAACCGAGGAGGACGCCCGCGATGGTGGCGTGCACGCCGGACTCGTGGACCAGCAGCCACGTCACGAGTGCGAGGGGGATGAGCAGGTACTCCGAGGTGATGCGCCGCTGCACGAGCAGGGCGAACAGCGCCAGCGGCACGAACGCGGCGGCGAGGAACCCGATCTGCAGCTCGGAGGTGTAGAAGACGGCGATGATGACGATGGCGAGCAGGTCGTCGACGACCGCGAGGGTGAGCAGGAACGCACGCAGCGCGGCGGGCAGGTGGGAGCCGATGACGGCGAGCACCGCGAGGGCGAAGGCGATGTCCGTGGCGGCCGGGATCGCCCAGCCGACGAGGGCGTCGGAGCCGCCCCGCGCGGCCACCGCCGTGTAGAAGAGTGCCGGGACGGCCATGCCGCCGACCGCGGCGAGGATCGGCACGGCGGCCTGCGACGGGCGGCGCAGCGAGCCCGCGAGGAACTCGCGCTTGAGCTCGAGGCCGACGATGAAGAAGAAGATCGCGAGCAGGCCGTCCGCCGCCCACTCCGCGACGGTCAGGTCGAGGTGGAAGTCGATCGGGCCGACGACGAGCGAGCCGTCGTAGGGCACGGCCTCCCGCAGCGCCTCGTAGGACTCCCGGACGGGCAGGTTCGCCCACACGACCGCGAGGACCGCCGCGACGAGGAGCACCGCGCCGCCGACCGTCTCCGCACGGAGCGCGTCGGCGATGACGACGGTGTCACGGTCGTCGTCGCCGCGGCGGAAGAGCACGAGCTTCGGCCGGTGCGCCTCCTGCCGCGACCGGTCGCCGTCCGGTGCGGTACCGCCCGCACCGCCGTCTCGGGTGGTGTCCCCGGCCACGCTCAGGCCGGCCCGGGGTCGCGCGTCGTCTGCCTCACCGCTCCAGGGTAGGCGCCCGGCGGGGGGTGGCCCGGTCCGGTGCGTCGCCCGTCCGGTCCTCGGACGCCTCGCCCGCCAGCTCGTCGTAGCGCGTCCGCGACGACAGCGGTGCGCCGGAGCGGTACGCGGCGCGGCCGAGCGCGAAGCCGCCGACGGGGTTGGTGAGGAGCTGCAGCGCGACCGCGAGCACCACCGTCGCCAGCGCCGACCACGACGGGTGGATCCCCAGCACGCCGAGCAGCACGAGGCAGACCCCCGCCACCCCGGACTTGGTCACGGCGCTCAGCCGGCTGAAGGGGTCCGGCAGGCGCACGAGACCGAGCGCCGCGACCGCGACCAGCGCGACGCCGAGCACGACGAGGACGTGCCCCACGACCGATGCGGCCACGGCGAGGCCCTCCAGCGCGCTCACGAGCGTCGCCGGTCCACGAGCCGGGCGAGCGTGACGGTGGCGAGGAAGCCGACGAGCGTCGCGACCAGCACGACGTCTAGCAGGGCGGGGGTCGGCAGCCGGACGGCGAGGAGGGCGAGCGCCGCGACGAGCACGAAGAAGCCGTGGTCGGCGGCCATCGCGCGGTCCGACGGGGTCGGCCCGACGAGCATCCGCCACACGGCGGGCAGGAGGCTGAGGGCGAGCACGACGAGCAGCACGTCGAGCACGAGGGTCGAGGTCACGTCGTCACCGCCGCCGACCCGCCGGCGCCCTCGGGGCCCTCGGGGCTCTCGGGGCTCTCGGGGTTGTCGAGGTCCTCGGCACCCTCGAGCCGCATCGCCCGCAGCATGCGCCGCTGCAGGTCGTCGAGCTCGCGCCGGAAGGCGTCGGCGTCCGGTGAGTACATGCCGTGGACCCACATGGTGCCGCCGCCCTCGGCCGCGGGCTCGCGCACCGCGAGCGTGAGGGTGCCGGGGGTGAGCGTGACGAGACCGGACAGCAGGGCGACCTCCAGGTCGGTGCGGCAGCGCAGCGGCAGGGCCACCACGCCGGGTTCGAGGCGGCTGGTGGGGGTGAGGACGTCCCACGTCACCTGCACGTTGGCCCGCGTGAGCTCGCCGAGGAACCAGCCGGCGAACCGCAGGAGCCGACCGGCGCGGGCGAGGTGCGCGCCCGCGGGCCCGCTCACGGGGCCGTCTCCGTCGGGTCGGGCGTCTCGCCCGTCACGGCCGTCACGTAGCGGGCGGTGTCGACGAGGTTCTCCGCCGCGGTGGTCGACAGGCTGAGCAGCCCCTGCGCGCCGACGCCGATGGCGAGGCTGCAGGCCGCGAGGACCACGCCCGGCAGGACGAGCCCGAGGGGGATGCGGGGGTGCGGCTGCGGGCTCGCGTCCTCGCGGGTCGCGGTGCCCGCCGGGTGGGTGGTGGGGCTCGTGCCGTCGCCGGACCCGCCGGTCGCGGGCGACGGCGACCCCTGCCCGGTGTCCGACCGCTGCCGATGCCCGCGATCGGGGTCCTCGCCCCAGAAGACCCCGTTCCACAGCTTGAGCATCGACAGCAGCGTGAGGAGGCTGACGACGAGGGCGGCGCCGGCCGCCACGAGCGCGCCCTCCTCGACCGCGCCCCGGATGAGCGCGTACTTCGCGACGAAGCCGGAGAACGGCGGGATGCCGGTGAGGGACAGCGCGGCGGCGAGGAACGCGAGCGCGAGCAGCGGCTCCGTGCGCGCCACCCCGCCGAGCCGGGAGAGGGCGCCGGTCCCGCGGGTCTCCTCCACCGCCCCGACCACGAGGAAGAGAGCGGCCTTCACGATGATGTGGTGGACGAGGTAGAAGACCCCGGCCGCGATGCCTGCGACCCCGAAGAAGCCGAGCCCGAGCAGGATGTAGCCGACCTGGCTCACCATGTGGAAGGTCAGCACCCCCCGGACCGAGGTCTCGCCGAGCGCGCCGAGCACCCCCACCGTCATGGTCGCGACGAGCACGACCTGCGCGACGACGGCCCAGCGCGGGTCGCCGTCCAGGACGACGGAGTACACGCGGAACAGGCCGTAGACGCCGATCTTGGTGAGCAGCCCCGACAGGATCGCGCTCACCGCGGTCGAGGCGTACGGGTAGGAGCGCGGCAGCCAGCTGTGGACCGGCACGAGCGCGGCCTTGCCGGCGAGCGCGACGAGCACGACGCCGGTCGCGACCTCCGCGGCCGTGCTCCCCGCCGCCGCGCCCGCCAGCTGCCCGAGGTTGACCGTGCCCGTCACGCCGTACAGCAGCGCGATGCCCGCGAGCAGGACCGTCGACACCAGCAGGTTGATCGTGAGGTACACCCGGCCGGCCGCGACCGCGCCGGGCCGTCCGGACCGGGTGAGCAGCACGTAGGACGGGATGAGAGCGACCTCGACCATGACGAAGAGGTTGAACAGGTCGGCGGTCGCGAACGCGCCGTAGGCCCCGCCCGACATCACGAGCACGAGCGGCACGAAGTACGGGTCCCGGTCGTCGCCGGCGCGGACGGCGTACCAGGAGCCGACGAGCACCAGCAGCGCCGCCACCGCGACCATGAGCGCGCTGAACGTGTCGGCGGCGAACGAGATCGACACCCCGGCGGGCCAGCCCGACACCTGCTCGGCGAGGACGGTGCCGTCCGCCGTCGCCCACAGCAGGGCCGCGGCGTAGGCGAGCACGAGTCCGGCCGTCGCCAGGCCGACGGCGCGCCGCGCGGTCGTGGACCGTACGAGGACCGCGAGACCCGCGGCGAGCAGGGGTACGGCGAGCAGCAGCGGCAGCGCCGTCGCGAGGGCCGCATGCATCCCGTCCAGCTCCTCAGCGCCCACGTCGACCACCCGCCCCTCGCTCGGCCCCGGTCCGGGACGCGGCCGGGTCGTCGACCGGCGCCTCGTCCGGGTCGTCGGCGGAGTCGTCGACCGGCGCGGCGCCGGGCGCGTCAGCGGGGTCGTCCGCCTCGGGGTCGCCGCCGCTGGAGGCGAGTGCGAGCAGGTACACCGTGATGCCGAACGTGATGACGATGGCGGTGAGGGCGAAGGCCTGCGGCAGCGGGTCGGCCGCCAGCGCGGCGTCGGTCGTGCCGAGCAGCGGCTCCTCGCGGCGGCCCGTGCCGCCGGCGGCGAGGAGCACGAGGTTGGCGGCGTGCCCGAGCAGGACGAAGCCGAGCGTCACGCGGACGAGCCCCCGCTGCAGGACGAGGTACGTGCCGCCCGCGACCAGCAGGGCGACCATGACGGCGGAGCTCACGGCGTCACCCCCGCGGGCGCGCGCGTCCCGGGTGTCCCGGGCGCGTCGGGTGGGTCGGGCGGGCCGGTCTCGTCCGGTCCGGACGCCGCGTCCGCGGGTCCCACCCGGTGCGGCCCGCCCACCTCGCCCGAGGCGCCGGTCCCGCCGGTCCCGCCGGTCCCGCCGGTCCCGCCGGACCCGTCGCCCCGTGCCAGGGCCGGGCTCACGCCGTCGGCGAGCCGGTCGACCGCGGCGACGACGATGCCGACGACGCACAGGTAGACGCCGACGTCGAAGAGGAAGGACGTCGTGAGCGACTGGCTGAGGGGGCCCACCGTCACCTCGGTCCTGATCGGGCGCAGGTAGGAGCCGGCGAGCAGGCCGAGGGCCCCCGAGACGGTCGCGACCACGAGGCCCGCGCCGACGAGGACCCGGGCGTCGGGCAGCCGTCGCGCGCGGGTCCCGCGCCTCTCGGCGCGACGGCCCACGGTCCGGTCCGGCAGCCGCATGACCGCGACACCGGCGCCGGCGACGAGCGCGGAGATGAAGCCGCCGCCGGGCTCGTAGTGCCCGCGCCACAGCAGCCACAGCGACAGCACGAGGAACACGGGCCCGAGCAGCCGCGCCGCGACCAGCACGACCGCGCGGTCGCCCGTCCCGGCGCCGGGGGCCAGGCGGCGCACGGGACGCTCGTCGTCACCGTCGGCGCGGTCCGCTCGCAGCAGGGCGAGCAGCCCGACCGCGGCCATCGCGAGGACCGCCGCCTCGCCCATCGTGTCGAGCCCGCGGAAGTCGACGAGGACGGTGTTGACGACGTTCGTCCCGCCGCTGGCCTCGGGGCCGTTGGCCAGCAGCCAGCGTCCGGTCTCCGACAGCTCGCGCCGGCCGGTCAGGGCGAGGGTGCCCGCCCCCGCGGTGAGGCCGGCGAGGACCGCGACCACCGCGGCGCCGGCGCCGCGGCGCCGCGAGGTGCGCGAGAACCGGGCGGGCAGCCGCCGCAGCACGAGCACGGCGACGACGACGGTGAGGATCTCGACGAGGACCTGGGTGAGGGCGAGGTCCGGGGCACCGAGCACGGCGAACCACGCCCCGACCACGAGCCCGACGGCACCGAGCAGCCCGATCGCGGCCAGCCGCGAGCGCGCGAGGCACAGCAGCGGCACCGTCACGGCGAGCAGCCCGACGAGCACCCAGTCGCCGGGGCGGGTCGTCGGGACCGGGGTTTCGGTCAGCGCGTCGAGGCCGACGGCGCCCGCCGCCCCCACCAGGAGCACGAGGACGAGGACCGGCAGCAGGTGCGGCGCCAGCAGCCCGGTCCGGGCGGGCCGGGCGACCCGGTCGCCGAAGGCGATCGCGCCGTCGTAGAGCCGGTCGAGGACGTCCGCCCCGTGCGGGCGGACGTCGAGACGCTGCAGGCGCGCGTCGACCGGGTCGCGCCGCACGAACAGCGCGGTGCCGAGCGCGACCGTCAGGACCGACAGCCACAGGGCGGGGGAGTCGATGCCGCGCCACAGCGTGAGCGCGACGACGTCCTCGTCCAGCAGCGAGGTGTCCCGGACGGTCCGGTTGACGAGCGGGTTCAGGGCGGAGGTGAGGACGCCGAGCAAGAGGCCGAGGACGGCGGGGACGGCGGCCGGCACGAGGAACAGCACCCCCGGCTCGTAGAGCCGCCGCTGCAGGGTCCGACCTCCGAAGGCGCCGTAGAGGATGCGGAAGCCGTAGGCGAACGTGAGGGCCGCCGACACGACCGCGACCCCGGCCACCAGCCAGCCCCACGCGGCCGGCAGCTCGAGGAACGCGTAGTACGCCTCCTCCTTCGACACGAAGCCGAGGAACGGCGGCAGCCCGGCCATCGACAGCGCGGCGAGGCCCGTGAGCGTCGCCGTCACCGGCATCACCCGGTACAGCCCCGACAGCTCCCGGATGTCCCGCGAGCCGGCCTCCCGGTCGATCACCCCGACGAGCATGAACAGCGTCGCCTTGAACAGGGCGTGCGCGAAGGTGTGCAGCGCGGCGACCGCGAGGGCCGTGGGGGTGCCGACGCCGATGAGCGTGACGATCCAGCCGAGCTGGGACACCGTCGAGTACGCGAGCAGGCCCTTGAGGTCGTGCTGCTTGAGGGCGAGGACGGCGCCGAAGACGCTCGTCGCCAGCCCGACCGTCACCAGCGCGAGGGTCCAGCCGGGCGCGCCCGCGAACGGGGAGGAGAAGCGCAGCAGCAGGTAGATGCCGCCCTTCACCAGCGTCGCGGCGTGCAGGTACGCGCTGACGGGGGTGAGGGCGACCATCGCATCGGGCAGCCAGAAGTGGAACGGCACCTGGGCGGACTTCGTGAACGCCGCGAGCACGACGAGCACGGCCGCGACCGCACCGAGCGGGTGCTCGCGCACGGCGTCGCTCTGCTGCAGCACGGCCGTCATGTCGGTGGTGCCGGCGATCCAGCCGAGCAGCACCACCGCACCGAGAAGGCACAGGCCGCCGGCGCCGGTCGTGACGAGCGCCCGCGTCGCCGGCCTCGCCGCCTTCAGGCCGGGTCCGCCGATGAGCAGGAAGGAGCAGATCGTCGTGAGCTCCCAGAACACGAAGAGCACGACGAGGTCGTCGGCGAGGACGAGACCGAGCATGGCCGTCGCGAACAGCGTGAGGAGCGTGAACAGCCGGCCGTGCTCGTGGCTGTGGCTGAGGTAGCGGGCGCAGTAGGCCATGACGAGCGCGCCGACACCGAGCACGAGCACGACGAACAGCAGCGAGAGGCCGTCCATGCGCAGCTGCAGCGCGACGTCGAGGGAGGGGATCCACGCGGCGGTGAAGCGGACCTCGTCGCCGGCCAGGACGGCGGGGGCGCTGGAGGTCAGCAGCAGGCCGGTGCCGAGGAACACCGCGGCGA
The DNA here is from genome assembly GCF_037153975.1 of Aquipuribacter sp. SD81. Lineage (NCBI taxonomy): Bacteria > Bacillati > Actinomycetota > Actinomycetes > Micrococcales > Intrasporangiaceae > Aquipuribacter > Aquipuribacter sp. SD81. The sequence goes on along the minus strand of NZ_JBBAYJ010000004.1, from coordinate 147,524 downwards.
GCGGGTAGCCCGCGTCGCGGTCCAGGCGACGGGCCAGCCACGGCGCGGCGCAGGCGGCAGCGGCCATGGCGAGCAGGGCGACGACCAGGGTCACGGGACGGTCTCCAGGCAGGGTGGGCGCGCGGGGGCACGCGCCCAGCAGTGTCGTGGCGGCCAGAGCCCGACGCACGTCGTCCGCGCGTCGCCCTCCGTGCCGACCAGACTTCCCGGCTCACCTGATGCCCCGAGGGTACCCGGGCCGGGCGACGCAGCCCTCCCTGCGAGCGGTGCACGACGCGGGAGGTGGCCCTCGGGGACGCCGCGGGCACCCCCGTCCTGGGTGCCCGCGGCGCGCGCGTCAGTCCCCGGCGGTGGGCGTCGCGGGGCGCACGTCGAAGCGCAGCAGCGCCCCGACCCCGCCGTCGAGCACGCCCGAGACCCCGTCGACCAGCTCGAGCGAGGCGTCCTGCGCGACGCAGGCGCGCACGAGCACGTCGAGCGCGGGCGCGGTCAGCGGCTGCTCGCCGCCGAGGTCGCTGACCTCCTGCTCCGTGGTCCCCACGAGCGTCGGCTGCGTCGCGTCGGTGGCGAGGACCGCCTCGCCCAGCGCGTCCGCGTCGACGAGGAGGGTGTCGACCGCCGCGCGCTGCACCGCGCCGACGACCCCGGCCAGGCCGGCCGCCGCGAGGCGGTCCTGCCCACGGGCCGCCTCGAAGCGCGCGACGACGTCGGCCATGCGGGCCAGCCGCACCTCGCGCAGCGCCTCGGCCACCTCGGCCTCGAGCGCGTCACGGTCCACGCCGTCGGCGCGGCCGCCGGCCCGGAGCCAGCGCAGCCGCTCCCCGAGCGGGCCGGAGTCCAGCGCGTCGCGCACGAGGCCGCACGCGTGCGGGTCCCCGGTGAGCAGCACGACGTCGGGCGCGTGCGCCTCGGCGAGGCGCCGCACCCGCTCGACCACCGCGTCGGCGTTGCGCTCGAAGGAGTCCTCGACCCGCTGCTGCATGCGCCGGTGCGACCACGCCCCGCCGCGCACCTTGTGCAGCACGTCGTGCCCGCCCTCGACGTCGTCGGTGCGCACCGTCCGGCCGAGGAAGTCCACGACGGTGACGTCGGCCCCGCTGTGGTCGGCCTCCACGAGCAGGTACGGCACGGCGGAGTCCAGGGCGCGCAGGAGCGGCGTCAGCGACGGCACCGCGCCGAAGGTCGCCTCGTCCTGCGTCGGGCGCTGCTCGACGAGCAGGTCGAGGAGCGGCTCGTCCGGTCGGTCGACGTCGACGACGAGGTGCCGGCCCAGCTCGCCCGCCGCGCCGGTGGCCGCGGTGACGCGTTCGTGGACGGCGTCGATGACGGGCTCGGGCGCGCCCTGCTCACCGAGGCGGTCCCGCACGGCCTGCCAGTGCAGCTCCGTGGTGTGACCGCCCTGCGGGTCGGTGCGGGTGACGTCGACGTGGACGGTCGCCACGGGCCCGTCGGTCGTCACGGTCTCGTTCAGCCAGCCGAGGTGCACGGTGTCCTCCGGTGTCGCGTACAGGTCCATCCGTGCGGTACCCCCGGCGGAACCGGACAAACCGCGCTCAGGGCCGGGCGAGCAGGGCCCGGGCGGCCTCGCCGATGACGGCGCTGTAGGTGGGGTAGGCGAACTCCACGCGCGTGAGCGTCGCGACGTCGGCGCCCGCCGCCATGGCCGTCGTCACCGACTGGATGACCTCGACGGCGGCCTCGCCCGCCGCGTGCGCGCCGAGCAGCACCTCGCGCCGGCGGTCGGCGACGAGCTTGAGGAAGCCCTCCTCGCGGTCGTCGATGATCGGCCGCTCCACGTCGGCGTAGCGGACGGTCGCGACGACGACCTCGCGGTCGCGCTCACGGGCGGCCTGCTCGGTGAGGCCGACGCCCGCGTAGTCGGGGTCGGTGAAGCCGCCGCTGGGCATGAGGTGGTGCGGGGCGCGGGCGGTGGGCCCGAGGACGGCGTTGCGCGCCGCGGCCTCGGCCTCGACGTGGGCGGCCTGCACGAGCATCGCCTGCTGGTTGGCGTCGCCCGCGGCGTAGACGTGCTCGACGTTGGTCCGCAGGTACTCGTCGACCGGCACCGCGGAGCCGTCGGTCTCGACGCCGGCGGCGTCCAGCCCGAGGCCCTCGGTGTCCGCGGGCCAGCCGGTGCTCATGACGACGACGTCGACGGCCCTGCTGTTCTCGCCGTCGCGGTCGCGCCAGCCGAGGCGGATGCCGTCCTCGTGCCGTTCCAGACCGGTGACGGTCTCGATGCCGGTGCGCACGTCGACGCCGTCGGCGTCGAAGGAGGCGCGTACGACCTCGGCGATGGACGCGTCCTGGCCGGGGAGGATGTCGGGGGCGACGTCGAGCAGGCTGACCTCCGCGCCGAAGGCGCTGAAGACCGTCACGAGCTGTGCGCCGGTGTTGCCCGCACCGACGACGGCGACGCGGCGCGGCACGTCGGGCAGGTCGAGGACCTGCTCGGGCACGTGCGCGAGCCCGGCGCCCGGTACCGGCAGGCGGCGCGAGCGGCCACCCACGCACAGCACGACCTGGTCCGCGCGGAGCCGGCGCCCGCTGTCGGCGAGCTCGACCGTGTGCGGGTCGACGAAGCGCGCGCGGCCCTCGAGGAACAGCTCGGCCCCCGCGCGCGCCAGGCGCTCGGGGTCCGCCTTCGCGTCGTGCACCTTGTCGACGACCTCGCGCACCTTCGCCACCGTGCGCGGCCAGCTCACCGAGTAGTCCGCCACGTCGATGCCGTACGCGCCCGCGGTGCGGATCTCGCGCAGGAAGCGGGCCGTCTTGGCCAGGACGCGCGTCGGCACGCACCCGGTGTTGACGCACGTGCCCCCGGTCCGCCTGCCCTCGACCACGGCGACGCGCGCGCCGAGCTCGGCGGCCCGCACCGCCGCGGCCGTGCCGGCGGGCCCGGCGCCGATGACGAGGACGTCGTAGGGACGGTCGGGGTCGGGGGTGCTCATGGCGCGAGCGTGGGTGCTCCGGCCGGCCTCCGCATGCCGAGGCGTGCGGCGGGGGGGTCCCGACGCGTCCCGGAGCCCGCACCCGGGCGGTCCGGGGGCGGGGGCGTAGACGGGCGGGACGTCCGGATTCCGGAGGTCCGGGCCGGCCTGAGGGGGCGTGCGTGGTCGGGAGGTCCGGATTCCGGAGGCCCGAGGCGGTCTGGCCGCGCGTGCGGGGTCGGGACGTCCGGATTCCGGGGCATCGGGCCGCGGGGTCTGCTCACGGGGCACCGTCTCGCCGCCGCAGCCCTGTGGACGACGCCTCACGGCGCACGACGGGGCGCGGCAGGCTCGTCGCATGTCGCCACCGACCCCGAGCCGCGGCCCCGACGGCACCGTGGCCGACCTGGCCGGGCGTCAGGGTGGCGTCCTGACGGTCGCGCAGCTGCGGGCGGCCGGGGTCGGGGCGGCCGAGCTGCGCCTACGGGTCCGCAGGGGCGACTACCGACGCGTGCGCCGCGGCGTCCTGCTCGTGGATCGCCGGCTGTCGCCCTCGGACCCTCACGTCGCGGCGGCTGCCGTCCTGCTCACCGTGCCGGACGCCGTCGTGGCCGGGGCCAGCGCGGCTCGCGCCTGGGGTCTGCGCTGCGTGCCGGTTCGGCCGCTGGAGGTCATCGTGCCGTCAGGTCGTGGCCTGCTCGCGCGGCCGGACCTGGTCCCGCACGAGTGGCCGCTGGGTGAGGACGAGGTCACCCGGTGGGGCCACCTGCCGGTGACGCGGCCTGATCGCAGCGTCCTCGACGTCGTCCTGACGGTCGACCGGCTCGAGGCGCTCGCGCTGCTGGACGAGGCGCTGCGCGCAGGACTGCTCAGCGTCGACGAGGTGCGCGCGCTGCGGCCCCGGGCGCGTCGGCGGAACCGGAGCGGGCACCTGGCCGACCTGTTCGACCTCGCCGACCCCCGCGCCGAGTCGGCGCTGGAGAGCCGCGTCCGGCTGCGTTGCGTGGAGGGGGGCCTGGTGCCCCACGCGTTGCAGCTCGAGGTCCGTGACGGAGCGTGGCTCGCCCGGGTCGACCTCGCCTTCGAGCGCCCGGACGGCTCGCTGCTTCTCGTCGAGGCCGATGGTGCAGCCGTGCACGGGTCGGTCGAGGCGCTGCACCGCGACCGCGCCCGTGCCAACCACCTGCTCGCCCTCGGGCACTCCGTGCTGCGCTTCACCTGGGCGGACACGCTCGACCCGGCCACCATCCCCGACGCCGTCCGGGCGGCGCTCCGCCCCGCGCGCCGCGCCGGCTGACGTCACCGCGGTCGGGGCGTCCGGATGACGGGGCGCGTGTCCGTGGTCGGGTGGGGTGCGTGGTCGGGGCGTCCGGATGACGGGGTGCGTGACGGTGGTGGGGTGGGGTGCGTGGTCGGGGCGTCCGGATGACGGGGTGCGTGACGGTGGTGGGGTGGGGTGCGTGGTCGGGGCGTCCGGATGACGGGGTGCGTGACGGTGGTGGGGTGGGGTGCGTGGTCGGGGCGTCCGGATGACGGGGTGCGTGACGGTGGTGGGGTGGGGTGCGTGGTCGGGGCGTCCGGATGACGGGGTGCGTGACGGTGGTGGGGTGGGGTGCGTGGTCGGGGCGTCCGGATGACGGGGTGCGTGACGGTGGTGGGGTGGGGTGCGTGGTCGGGGCGTCCGGATGACGGGGTGCGTGACGGTGGTGGGGTGGGGTGCGTGGTCGGGGCGTCCGGATGGAGGCGCCGGTGACCGTGGTGGGGTGGGGTGCGTGGTCGGGGCGTCCGGATGACGGCGCCCGTGACCGTGGTGGGGTGGGGTGCGTGGTCGGGGCGTCCGGATGACGGCGCCCGTGACCGTGGTCGGGTGGGGTGCGTGGTCGGGACGTCCGGATGACGGCGCCCGTGACCGTGGTGGGGTGCCAGCGACCGCCGGGGTCGCCGTGGGACGCCGTAGGACGCCGCAGCGCCCCTCCCCAGCGGACCGGGGAAGGGCGCTCCTGGAGCCGGACCCGGCGTCAGTCCTCCGGCTTGGCGGTCTGCAGCCCGTCCTGGATGAGGCTCATGACCCCGGCGTCGGTGAGCGTCGTGACGTCTCCGAGCTCCCGGTTCTCGGCGACGTCGCGCAGCAGCCGCCGCATGATCTTGCCGGAGCGCGTCTTGGGCAGCTCCTGCACGACGAGCACGCGCTTGGGCTTCGCGATGGCACCGATCTCCTTGGCCACGTGCGCGCGCAGGGCCTCCTGCGGGTCGGCGTCGCCCAGGACGGACTCGGCGTTCCCGCGCAGGATGACGAACGCCACGGGCGCCTGGCCGGTCGTGTCGTCGGTCGCGCCCACCACGGCGGCCTCGGCCACGGCCGGGTGCGACACGAGCGCCGACTCGATCTCGGTGGTCGACAGGCGGTGACCGGACACGTTCATGACGTCGTCGACGCGGCCGAGCAGCCACACGTCGCCGTCGTCGTCCAGCTTGGCGCCGTCGCCCGCGAAGTAGCGGCCGGGGAAGCGCGACCAGTACGTGTCCTGGAAGCGCTGGTCGTCGCCCCAGATCGTCCGCAGCATCGACGGCCACGGCTCCGTCAGCACGAGGTAGCCGCCACCCCCGGGCCCGACCTCGTTGCCCTCGTCGTCCACCACCGCGGCGCTGATGCCGGGCAGCGGCACCTGCGCCGACCCCGGCTTGAGCGTCGTGACGCCCGGCAGCGGGCTGATCATCATGCCGCCGGTCTCGGTCTGCCACCACGTGTCGACGATCGGCGTCCGGTCCCCGCCGATCACCCGGCGGTACCAGACCCACGCCTCCGGGTTGATGGGCTCGCCGACCGAGCCGAGGAGGCGGATCGACGACAGGTCGTGCTCGGCCGGGATCTCCTCGCCCCACTTCATGAACGTGCGGATCGCGGTCGGCGCGGCGTAGAGGATCGTCACGCCGTACTTCGCGCAGATCTCCCACCAGCGGCCCTTGTGCGGGGTGTCGGGCGTGCCCTCATACATCACCTGCGTCGCGCCGTTCGCGAGCGGGCCGTACACGACGTAGGAGTGCCCCGTCACCCAGCCGACGTCGGCGGCGCACCAGTACACGTCCGTCTCCGGGCGCAGGTCGAACACGGTGGCGTGCGTGTACGCCACCTGCGTGAGGTAGCCGCCCGTCGTGTGGAGGATGCCCTTCGGCTTCCCCGTCGTGCCGGACGTGTAGAGGATGTACAGCGGGTTCTCGGAGTCGAACGCCTCGGCCGTGTGCTCCTCCGACGCGCTGTCGACGACGTCGTGCCACCAGTGGTCGCGGCCCTCGGTCCACGCCACGTCCTGCTCGGTGCGGCGCACCACGACGACGTTCTGCACGCTCGCCCCGCCGGCCTCCAGCGCCGCGTCGACCGCGGGCTTGAGCGCCGACGGCGCCCCGCGGCGGTAGCCGCCGTCGGAGGTGACGACGAGCGTCGCCTCCGCGTCCTCGATGCGGCTGCGCAGCGCGTCCGCGCTGAACCCGCCGAACACGACCGAGTGCGCGGCACCCAGCCGCGCGCACGCGAGCATCGTGATCGCGGCCTCGGGGATCATCGGCAGGTACACCGCGACGCGGTCGCCCTGCCCGACACCGAGGGCGGCGAAGGCGTTCGCGGCCTTCGAGACCTCGCGCTGCAGGTCGGCGTAGGTGAGGGTGCGCGTGTCGCCCGGCTCGCCCTCCCAGTGGATCGCGACCCGGTCGCCGTTGCCGGCCTCGACGTGGCGGTCGACGCAGTTGTACGCCGCGTTGAGCCGCCCGCCGACGAACCACTTCGCGAAGGGCGGGTTCGTCCAGTCGAGCGTCTCGGTGAAGTCGGTCTCCCACGACAGCCGCTCGCGCGCCTGCTTCGCCCAGAACGCGAGCCGGTCGTTCGAGGCCTCCTCGTACAGCTCCGCGGTCGCGACGGCCTGCGCGGCGAAGTCCTCCGGCGGCGGGAACCGCCGGCTCTCCACCGACAGGTTCTCCAGGGCGTGCGTGCGGGCGGTCTCCGTGCTCATCGGTGCTCCTTCGCGCGACGGTGGGGCGGGTCAGTGGGGCTGACGGGCGCTGACGTGGCCGCGGGGCCACCGTAGTGACGGCGGCCCCGCGCGGGTACTGCCCGCCCGGGCGGGGGCTCGGGGGCGGCCCCGCCCGGGCGGAGGACGGGGCTCAGTGCGCGACGGCCTTCTCGGCGCCGGCGCCCGTGAGCGAGCGGACCTCCATCTCGGCCTGCTTGGCGTCGTGCTCCGGCGAGGGGCGGCCCGTGACGGTGCCGACCCAGCCGAGGAGGAACGCGAGCGGGATCGAGACGATGCCCGGGTTCGCGAGCGGGAAGACGTCGAAGTCCGCGCTCGGGATCATCGAGGTCTCCGCGCCGGAGACCGTCGGCGACAGGGCGATGAGGACGATGCAGCTGAGTAGCCCGCCCCACATGCTGAACAGCGCGCCCCGGGTGTTGAAGCGGGGCCAGAACAGCGAGTACAGGATCGTCGGCAGGTTCGCGCTCGCGGCGACCGCGAAGGCGAGCGCGACGAGGAACGCGATGTTCTGCCCGTTCGCCGCGATGCCGCCGAGGATGGACACGACGCCGATGACGACGACCGTCCACCGGGCGATGCGGACCTCGGCGTCGGGGTTGCCCTCGCCGTTCTTGATGACGCTGGCGTAGATGTCGTGCGCGAAGCTCGCCGCCGCGGTGATGGTGAGGCCGGCGACCACGGCGAGGATCGTCGCGAACGCGACCGCCGCGATGACGCCGAGCAGCAGCGTCCCACCGAGCTCGTAGGCGAGCAGCGGCGCCGCGGAGTTGACCCCGCCGGGCGCGGCGAGGATGCGGTCCTGCCCGACGAACGCCATCGCGCCGAAGCCGAGCACGAGCGTGAAGAGGTAGAACAGGCCGATGAGGGCGATGGCCCACACGACGCTGCGGCGGGCCTCCTTGGCGGTCGGCACCGTGTAGAAGCGCATGAGCACGTGCGGCAGGCCCGCGGTCCCGAGGACCAGGGCGAGCGCGAGCGAGATGAAGTTGAGCTTCGTGAGGTTGCTCGCGCCGTACTGCTGCATGGGCTCCAGCAGCTGCGGGTTGCCGGCCGCCTCGACGGCCTGGCCGAGCAGCGAGGACAGGTTGAAGTCCGCGAGGGCGAGCACCCAGACGGTCATGAGGGCCGCGCCGCTGATGAGGAGCGTCGCCTTGATGATCTGCACCCAGGTCGTGCCCTTCATGCCGCCGACGAGCACATAGACGATCATGAGTGCGCCGACGACGGCGATGACGAGGGACTGACCGGCCGTCGACTGCACGTTGAGCAGCAGCGCGACGAGCCCGCCGGCGCCGGCCATCTGGGCGAGCAGGTAGAAGAAGCTGACCGCGAGGGTCGCCGTCGCCGCGGCCATGCGGACCGGGCGCTGGCGCAGCCGGAAGGACAGGACGTCGGCCATCGTGAACTTGCCGGTGTTGCGCAGGAGCTCGGCGACGAGCAGGAGCGCGACGAGCCACGCCACGAGGAAGCCGATCGAGTACAGGAAGCCGTCGTAGCCGTTGACCGCGATGGCGCCGGCGATGCCGAGGAAGCTCGCGGCCGACAGGTAGTCGCCCGCGATGGCGGTGCCGTTCTGGCCGCCGGTGAAGGACCGGCCGGCGGCGTAGTAGTCCGCGGCGGTCTTGGTGTTCTTCGAGGCGCGGAACACCACGACGAGGGTGACGGCGACGAACAGGACGAAGATCCCGATGTTGACCAGCGGGTTGCCGACCGCCTCGGTCGCGGCGGCGGACAGCGGCAGCGCGCTCACCGGTGCTCCTCCAGCCGGACGAGCGCCCCGAGCTTCTCGGCCTGCGCGTCGAGGTTGCGGTTGGTCCAGCGCACGTAGGCGATGGTGATGAGCGCAGTGGACAGGAACTGCCCGAGGCCGAAGAGGATGCCGACGTTGACGTTGCCGAACACCGGCGTGGCGAAGAAGTCCGTCGCGTACGCCGCGAGCAGGACGTAGGTGAAGTACCAGACGAGGAACGCGACCGTCATGGGGAAGACGAAGCGGCGGAAGGCCCGGCGCAGCGCCTGGAAGTCCTCGCTCGCCTGCACCTCCTGCCAGGACGTGACGCCCCCGTCGTGGTGCGGGGCGCTGGCGCCGGGGGCGTCGTGGCGCCCTGGGTCGTGGGTCGTGCTCACGGGACCTCCTCGTGCCGTGCGGTCGCGGCGGTGCGACCGGTCTCGCGACAGGGTGGGGGCGGCACCGGGCGCTGCGCGCGCATCCGGTGCGCGTCAGCGACGAGCGGTCGTCGGCCCGCGACGAGCGGTCGGCTCGGGCCGGTGCAGCAGCGCGGCGGGCACCCCGGCGGGCGCCGCGGTGCGAGGCCGGCCCGGCGGCCGGACCCGGTCGCGACGGGCCGCCCACAGGGAGCCGACCACCATGACCGCCGCGGCGAGCGGCACCGTCCACGCCGCGGGCTGTCGCAGCGCCTCCCCGAGCGGCCCCGGCGCGGCGTCCGCGACCCCCGTGAGCGTCGCGACGGCGGCGCCCGCGGCCGCGGCCCCGCCGACACCCATCCCCAGCAGCGCGGGACCGGTCCGGAGCCCGTCCCACCAGATGCCGAGCAGCAGCAGCGGCGCGAACGTCGAGGCGGCGAGGGCGAACGCGAGCCCGACCGTCGCCGCGAGCGGGACGTCGACCCCGAGCAGCGCGACGCCGACGGGCACCGCGAGCGCGGCCACGGTGGCGAGCCGGAACCGGCTGACGGCCGTGCGGTCGCCCGCGGGGTCGGGGCCGCCCCGGCTGCCGCGGGCCGTGCGGCCGGGCTGCGGCACGAGGTCGCGCGCGAGCACCCCCGACACCGCGACCGTCAGCCCGCTCGCCGTCGAGAGGAAGGCGGCGAAGGCGCCGCCGAGCGCCACCGCCCCGAGCACGACCCCCGCCGTGCCGGGCAGCGCGAGCTGGGGCAGGTCGACGACGACGGTCTCGGCGCGCCCCGGCCGGGCGAGCTCCGGCGCCCACAGCAGCCCGAGGACCGCGTACACCGGCGGCCACACGTAGAACAGCCCGAGCAGGCCGATGACGGTGCGCGTCGTCCGTCGCGCGTCCCGCCCGTCCGGGTTGGTGTAGAAGCGCGTGAGCACGTGCGGCAGCCCCATCGTGCCGAGCAGGAGCGCGAGCAGCAGCGAGTACGTCGCGTACAGGTCGCCGGGGTCGCTGCTCGGCACCCACCAGCCCGCGGGCGCCGTCGGGACGGGCGCCCCCTGCCGGCCCCACAGCGCCAGCAGCACGCACGCCGGGACGGCGACGGCGGTGAGCTTGAGCCAGTACTGCACCGCCTGGACGATCGTGATGGAGCGCATGCCGCCGCCCGCGACCGCCCCCGCGACCACGGCCGCCACCACGAGGGTGCCGAGCGTGCGCGGCAGGCCCGTCGCCGTCGCCCACACCAGGCCCGCGGCGGTGAACTGCGGCAGCAGGTACAGCCAGCCGACGACGACCACGACGAGCGCGGAGGCCCGCCGGGCCTCGCGCGAGCCGAGGCGCAGCTCGGCGAAGTCGGGCAGCGTGTAGGCGCCCGAGCGACGCAGCGGCGCGGCGACGAACCCGAGCAGCAGCAGGTAGCCGACCGTGTAGCCGATCGGGAACCACAGGGCGTCCGCGCCCTCGAGCAGGACCAGCCCGGCCACGCCGAGGAAGCTCGCCGCCGACAGGTACTCCCCGCCGATCGCGCTCGCGTTCCACCACGGCCGCACCGCGCGGCTGGCGACGTAGAAGTCGCCCGTGGTGCGGGAGAAGCGCGTGCCGTAGGCGGCCACGAGGACGGTGACGGCGACGACGAGCGTCACCGACACGAGCGCCGCGTACTGCTGCGGGCCGAGGGTCACGGCGGCCCGTCCCCGGTGCCCTCGCCGACGAGCTCCACGTACTCCGCCTCCGTGCGCTCGGCGCCGTTGACGTGCCAGCGTCCGACGAGCCAGAAGACGGGGTAGGTGCCCACCGAGAGCACGAGCCAGGCGAGCGGCACGCCGAGCACGGGCAGCGAGACCAGGCCGGGGGCGAGGACCGCGACCAGGGGCAGCAGCAGCAGCGGCAGCACGACGACGAGCAGGGACAGCACCGACCAGCGCAGCTGGGTGCGGCGCAGGTCGCGGTCGTACACCGACACGACCTCGGGGCTCTGCGCCGGGGAGGGCACCCGTCCGCGCAGCGGCACGCTGCGGGTGACGCGCACGCGCGCGGGCCGCCGGCGCGGGTGCTCGCTCACCGGACGGCGTCCGGGTCGCGCTCGAGGCGCTCGCGCACCTCCCGCGCGTGCCGCCGGGCCACGGGCAGCTCGCGCCTGAGCGCACCGTCGCCCACGACGAGGCTGTGCCGACCGTCCTCGCTGCGCAGCTCGCGCACGGCACCGACGGCCACGAGCAGGCTGCGGTGCGTCCGGACGAAACCCGCGCGCGACCAGCGCTCGTCCAGCTGCGACAGCGTGGAACGCAGCAGGTGCGAGCCGGTGGCCGTGTGCAGGCGCACGTAGTCGCCCTGCGCCTCCGCCCACAGCACCGAGCTGCGCTGCACGAAGCGCGTGACCCCGCCGAGCTCCACCGGCAGCGTCTCGTCCGCCGGCTCGGTGCTCGCCACCCGGTCGGCCACCTTGTCGGTGACGCGCCGCAGCGCCGCCGCGAGGCGCGCCGGGCGGACGGGCTTGAGGACGTAGTCGACGACCTCGAGGTCGAACGCCGCGACCGCGTGCTCGTCGTGCGCGGTGACGAAGACGACGGCGGGCGGGCGGGGCAGCCGCCGCACCGCGCGCGCCAGGTCGATGCCGTCCAGGCCGGGCATGTGGATGTCGGACAGGACGACGTCGACGTCGCCCGCGCCGAGCCGGCGCAGCGCCTCGTCGGCCCGCGCGACCGTCACGACGTCGCCGACGACGTCGTCGCGCTGCAGCAGGAACGCGAGCTCCTCCCGCGCGGGCTGCTCGTCGTCGACGACGAGCACCCGGAGCCGCTCGGCCCCGTCGGCTGCCATGCGCGGGAGCGTAGACGCCTCAGCCCGGCCGGACCCCGACCACGAACTTCGGCACGCGGAAGGACACCCGCGTGCCCGCCCCCGGCGCGGTGTCGACGACCAGGCCGGCCGCGTCGCCGTAGACCTGCCGCAGCCGCAGGTCGACGTTGCCGAGCCCGATGGAGTCCCGTGACCCGCGGCCCTCGACCGCGGCGAGCACGACGTCGGGGTCCGCACCCGCCCCGTCGTCGTCCACGGAGATGACGGCGGCGTCGCCGTCGTCGTCGGCGCGCACCACGACCCGGACCGTCCCGTGTCCGCTCTCCAGCCCGTGGCGGACGGCGTTCTCGACGAGCGGCTGCACGCACAGGAAGGGGATCGTCACCTGCAGCACCTCCTGCGCGACGGTGAGGTCGACCGTCAGGCGGTCGCCGAACCGGGCCTGCTCGAGCACGAGGTAGCGCTCGACGTTGCGCAGCTCGTCGGCGAGCGTCGTGAACTGCGCCTCGCGCCGGAACGCGTACCGGGTGAAGTCGGCGAAGTCGAGCAGCAGCTCGCGGGCGCGGTCGGGGTCGGTGCGCACGAAGACCGCGATGGCGGCGAGGCAGTTGTAGACGAAGTGCGGGCTGATCTGCGCGCGCAGGGCCCGCAGCTCGGCCTCGGCGGTGCGCGTGCGCTGCAGGTCGAGCTCGGCGAGCTCCACCTGGCTCGCGACCCAGCGGGCCACCTCCTCCGTCGCACGGACCAGGGGGGCGGTCGGCCGGTACGCGGAGTAGGCGACGAGCGCCCCGAGCACGCGGTCCTCGACCCCGACGACCGCCACGACGGCGCTGCGCAGCGGGCAGCGCGGCTGCCCGCACCGCACCTCGACCGCACCGAGCACGCGCGTGCGGCTCTCGGTCACCGCGCGCGCGGCGTGCACGCGCGGGTCGTGGCCGTGCGGCGCGGCGAGCGTGCCGTCGCCGCCGACCGCGGCGGGGTCGTCGGCGGACTCCCACGCGAGCAGCTCGCCCGTCGACACGACGGCCAGCGCCGGGGTGCCGAGCAGGCGGCGCAGGTGCGGGGCCGCCGGTCGGGCGCCGGCGGCGGTGAGGCCCTGGCGCAGGTGGGGCGCCGCGAGCGCGGTGAGGTGCAGGGTGTCGAAGCGGGCCCGGTCCGCCTCGCTCGTGAGGCGGCGTCCCGGGCCGCCGCGCGCCCGCGCCCGCCCGGCCAGGGCGAGGCCCGCGAGGAGCAGGAGGACGAGGACGACACCGCCCGAGGCGGCGGCGGGCGGGGCCCACAGGTCCATGCCGGGAGTATCGCGGTCGAGGCGCCCGCTCGGGTGAGGCGCCGGGCGCGGCGCCAGGAGCGGGCGAGGTCGCGGCGAGGCGCGCCGACCGTCCGGCGCGCCTAGGGTGCCGTTGACCGCTGCTGCTGGACAGAGCGTTCGTTTGATCGCTAGCCTAATGGGGCTCGCGTGTGCACGGCTGCCGCGCGACCCCGGACGAAGGAGTTCCCCCATGGCCGTCGGCGCGCCCACCCCCCAGGACAAGTTCACGTTCGGTCTGTGGACCGTCGGCTGGCCGGGCAACGACCCGTTCGGGCCGGTGACCCGCGGACCCGTCGACGTCGTCGAGAGCGTCGAGCGTCTGGCCGAGCTCGGCGCGTACGGCGTCACGTTCCACGACGACGACCTCGTCCCGTTCGGCTCCGACGACGCCACGCGCGACGGGATCATCGCCCGGTTCAAGGACGCGCTGGAGCGGACCGGACTCAAGGTGCCGATGGCGACGACGAACATGTTCAGCCACCCGGTCTTCAAGGACGGCGCCTTCACCGCCTCCGACCCGGCGCTGCGCCGCTACTCGCTGCGCAAGATCATGCGGAACATGGACCTCGCCGCCGAGCTCGGCGCCGAGACCTACGTCATGTGGGGCGGGCGCGAGGGCGCCGAGACCGACGCCGCCAAGGACGTGCAGGTCGCCCTCCAGCGCTACAAGGAGGGCATCGACCTCCTCGTGCAGTACTCCGAGGACCAGGGCTACGGCCTCCGGTTCGCGCTCGAGCCCAAGCCGAACGAGCCCCGCGGCGACATCTTCCTGCCGACCATCGGCCACGCCATCGCCTTCATCTCCACCCTCGAGCGGCCCGACCTCGTCGGCATCAACCCCGAGGTCGGCCACGAGCAGATGGCCGGCATGAACATGGTCCACGGGGTCGCGCAGGCGCTGTGGCAGGGCAAGCTCTTCCACATCGACCTCAACGGCCAGCACGGGCCGAAGTACGACCAGGACTTCGTGTTCGGCCACGGCGACGTCAAGAGCGCGTTCTTCCTCGTCGACCTGCTGGAGAACGGCGCCCCCGGCGGCGGAGAGGCCTACACCGGCCCCCGCCACTTCGACTACAAGCCGTACCGCACCGACGACCCCGCCGACGTGTGGGAGTCGGCCGCGGCGAACATGCGCACGTACCTGCTGCTCAAGGAGCGCGCCGCGGCCTTCCGCGCCGACCCGGAGGTGCAGGAGGCGCAGCGGGCCTCCGGCGCCGCCGACCTCGCCCGCCCCGCTCTCGCCGACGGCGAGACGTGGAAGGACCTCCTCGCGGACCGCTCGGCGTTCGAGGAGTACGACGTGGAGGCGGCCGCGCGCCTGGGCAAGCACTACACGCGGCTGGACCAGCTCGCGATCGAGCACCTGCTCGGCGCCCGCTGAGGCCCGCGGTGGCAGGGACGGACGGACGGGTGCTCGTCGCGGGCGTCGACTCCTCGACGCAGGCGTGCAAGGTCGTCGTGCGCGACGCCGCGACCGGGGCGCTCGTGCGCTTCGGTCGGGCGCCGCACCCCGACGGCACCGAGGTCCACCCCGACCGCTGGTGGGACGCGCTGCGCCAGGCGGTCTCGGCGGCGGGCGGCCTCGACGACGTCTCGGCCGTGTCGGTCGGTGCCCAGCAGCACGGCATGGTCGCCCTCGACGAGGCCGGCGAGGTGGTGCGGCCCGCGCTGCTGTGGAACGACACCCGCTCGGCGGGCGCGGCCCGCGACCTCGTCGAGGAACGCGGCCGCGAGGCGTGGGCGGAGGCGACCGGCGTCGTGCCGGTCGCGAGCTTCACGGTCACCAAGCTGCGGTGGCTGCGCGACCACGAGCCCGACGCGGCCGCGCGCGTGGCGGCCGTGTGCCTGCCCCACGACTGGCTGACGTGGCGCCTGCTCGGGCACGGCCCGGGCGCCGGCGCGGCGCTCGACGCCCTGACCACCGACCGCGGCGACGCGTCCGGGACCGGCTACTGGAGCCCCGCCGACGGCGGCTACCGCGCCGACCTGCTCGAGGCCGGGCTCGGGCACGACGCGGTCGTCCCGCGCGTCGTCGAGCCGGGCGCCCGTGCGGGCGAGGTCGCCGACGGGGCGGACGGCACCCCGCTGGCCCGGGGCACGGTGCTCGGCGCCGGCACGGGCGACAACGCCGCGGCGGCGCTCGGGCTCCAGGTCGAGCCCGGCGACGTCGTCCTGTCCGTCGGCACGTCCGGCGTGGCGAGCGTCGTGAGCGACGTGGCGGCCGCCGACCCCAGCGGCATCGTCGCCGGCTTCGCCGACGCGACCGGCCGCTACCTGCCGCTCGTGTGCACCCTCAACGCGGCCCGCGTCCTCGACGCGACCGCGCGCCTGCTGGGCGTGGACCACGACCGGCTGTCCGAGCTCGCCCTGTCGGCGCCGCCCGGGGCCGACGGTCTCGTGCTCGTGCCGTACCTCGAGGGCGAGCGGACCCCGGACCTGCCCGACGCGACGGGGTCGCTGCACGGCATGACGCTGGCGAGCACCACCCCCGCCCACCTCGCACGGGCCGCGGTCGAGGGGGTCGTGTGCGGCCTCGCCGCGGGCGTCGACGCCCTGCTCGCGCACGGCGGGACGCTGAAGCGCGTGGTCCTCGTCGGTGGCGGGGCCGCCTCGCCCGCCGTGCAGCAGGTCGCCTCGGCGGTCCTCGGCTGCCCGGTCGTCGTGCCGGAGCCGTCGGAGTACGTGGCCGACGGCGCCGCGCGCCAGGCCGCCTGGGCGCTGTCGGGTGAGCCGGAGCCGCCCACGTGGACGCTCGCGCGGTCGCGGACGGTCGAGGTGGACGCCACCCCGCACGTCCGTGACCGCTACGCCGAGGCCGCGGGGCACGTGCTGGACCGCGTCCGCACCGACTGAGGGCGTGCACCCCCGGCCGGTCCCTCGTGAGGGTGCGCGCCGGCCGGGGTGACGCCGCGGTGACGGGACGGCGGGCGTCCGGTGAACGCTGCGTGACACCTCGTCGTGCGGCCGCGAACCGCCGCGACGTCGGCGGCCGGCTGCGGCCAGCATGCGCTCGTGCAGCAGACGTGCGACGACGTGACGGGCCGTCACCCCCCGCGGCGGCGCGACGGTCCCGCCGCCGCCGGCCGTCCCGACCTGCTGGCGGACGTGTCGAGGGCACGGGGACGGTGGCCGGGTCCGGTCGCCGGGGTGCCCGCACCTACCCTTCACGGGTGGACGCCGGTGCCGACGTGAGGCCCCTCGTCGCGCACCCTGCCGTGGTCGGCGCGGTCGCCGAGGCGCGAGAGGCGTGCACGGGGCTGCGGTGGCTGCCGGCCATGCGGCGCCGCGCGGAGCAGGTGCGCGCCGAGTCGTGCGTGCGTGCGGCCGCGGCCTCGGCCGAGCTCGACGGGGCGCGCCTCGGGCTGGACCGCGTGCGCGCCCTGCTCGCGGTGCCCCCGGAGCGCGGCGCGACGGAGCGGGCCGCGTCGGGACACGACCGAGGCCCCGCCGGCCGGGCCGGCGTCGACCCGGTGACCGCGCTGGTCCTGGGTGCGCTCCGTGTCACGCTCGACGCCCACCCGTCCGCCCCGCTGCTCAGCCGGGCGCCGCGGCAGGTCATGGCCCGCTTCCACGCGCTCGCCGCCGCCGACCTCGTCGCCGACCCCTCGCGGCTGGGCCGCCCGAGCGGCAGCGCCGCCGAGCGCCTCGAGCTGCTGTCGCGGCTGGTCTCCGGGCGCTCGCCCGTGCCCACCCTGGTGACGGCGGCCCTCGTGGACGCCGAGGTGACCGCCGGGGACGCCTTCGCCCCCGTCTCGGGCGTCGTCGCGCGGGCACTCGCCCGGGCCGTCGTGGTGGACGGCGGTCTGGACCCGGCGGGCGTCGTCGTGCCGGAGCGGCACGCGCTCGCCGACCGGGCCGGACGGGACGCCGCCCTCGCGGGCTACCGCAGCGGCGACCCCGACGCCGTCGCGGCCTGGGTGCGCTGGTGGGGTGACGCCGTCGTGGCGGGCGCCGTCGAGGCCGGACGGGTCGCGGAGGAGGTCATGGCCGGCCGGCTCGTCGGGACGGGGCCCGGCTGAGGGTCGCCGGACCGACGGACCGGGGTCAGGGCCGGCGGCGCCTGCGAGCGAGGTACCAGCCCAGCCCGGCCGTCGCGGTGGCGACGCCCACGGCACCCACCGTCCCGACGGCCACGGGCGACGGCACGGGGACCGCCGCGAGGCTGCGCGCGGCCGCGGGCGGCGGGACCAGCTCGAGGACGGGCCACCCGGCCGTCTCGGCGTGCGCGGCCAGCTGACGGTCGGGGTTGACGGCGTGCGGGCGCCCGACGGCCTCGAGCATCGGCAGGTCCGTCATCGAGTCGGAGTACGCGTAGCTCGCGGCCAGGTCGTAGCCGCGCTCGTCCGCGAGGCGCCGCAGCACGGCCGCCTTCTCCGGGCCGTAGGTGTACCGCTCGATGCGACCGGTGTAGCGGTCGTCGACGACCTCCATCGTGCTGCCGACCGTCAGCGTCGCGCCGAGGCGGTCGCCGACCGGGCCCACCACCTCCTGCGCGCCGGAGGACACCACGACGACGTCGCGGCCGAACTCCGCGTGCCAGCGCAGCAGCTCCGCGGCCTCCGGGTACACGAGCGGGACGATGACGTCCTCGAGCGCCTCCTCGACGACGTCGCGGACCACGGCGGTGTCCCAGCCCGTCACGAGCTCGCTGAGCAGCTCGCGCATCCGCTCCATCTGCAGGTGGTCCGCGCCGCGCAGCATGTAGGTGGCGTGCGCGTACGCGCTGCGGGCCGCGGTGCGCGGGGGCAGCAGGCCGCGTCGGCGGAGGCCACGACCGAGCGCGAACGTGCTGGAGGCCGCGAGCACGGTCTTGTCGAGGTCGAAGAACGCCGCGGCACGCGGGACGGTGTCGGACGGCACCGGGCCAGGGTACGGACGCCCGGTGACACGGCGCGCCGCGGGCGGCTCCGGGGCGGCCGGAGCGCCGCGCCGACGCGCCGGGTGCGGCCGCTCGTCCGGCGCCGCCGTGCCACGACTCGCCCCGAAGGACTTGTGTGAAAGATGAATAACCCCCACACTCTCCGTAGGGCTTCCCCCAGCCCTGTGGGTTCGGCCCCGTCCCCCCCGGCGTGCCGAGCCCGGCGGCCCCTGCGTCCCCCCGGCAGGGGCCGCCCCCTTTTCTGCCGCGGTCCGGTCGGTGCGTGGTCGGTCGCTCGCCGGTGTCGCGTCCACAGGCCACCCGTGGTCCACGCGTCCACAGCCCGTGCGACGGACCGCGCGGCCGTGGCAGGGCACCCGCTTGGCTCGCTCCCGGCGCCGGACGATCCGTCGCCGGGAGGGACGTGTCGTCGTGGCAGCCGGTCAGCGCCCGTGGGCCCACCCCCGATCCTCGCCGGAGCGGGACGCCGTCGTGCTGTGCGTGGCGGAGGACCCCGCGGCACGGGCGCGCCTCGTCGAGCTCTGCCGCAGCGCCGGCGTGCCGGCCCGGTCGGAGCCACCGTCGCCGCCACCGCCGTCGTGGGACGGGGCGGCCGCCGTCCTCGTGGGCACCGCGGGCGAAGGACGAGGCGGGCCGGGCGGATCCGGCGGGCCGGGCGGGCCGGACGAGCCGGGTGGGCTCGGCGGGCTCACGGGCATGCCGCGGCGACCCGGCGTGCTCGTCGTCCACGAGTCTCCTCCCGGTGACGACGGCGAGCCGCCACCCGCGGTGTGGCGGGCTGCGCTCGCGCTCGGTGCGGAGCACGTCGCGGTGCTGCCCACGGCCCGGGCCTGGCTGCTGCAGCGGCTGCAACGGGCCGCGCGACCCCGCGCCCGCTGCGTCGCGGTGGTCGGCGCGCGCGGCGGCGCGGGTGCGTCGAGCACCGCCGTGGCGCTCGCCACGGAGGCGGTCCGGGCCGGGCGCGCGGACCCGCCCCGGGTCCTGCTGCTCGACGCGGACCCCGGCGGGGGCGGGCTCGACCTCGCGCTCGGTGCCGAGGAGCTGCCGGGGCTGCGGTGGCCGGACCTCGGCGACGTCGAGGGTCCGCTGCCGTGCGGCGGCCTGTCCACCGCACTGCCGGACGTCGACGGCGTGCGGCTCCTGAGCCACGGCCGCGCCGGTCACCGGACCGAGCCGGTGTCAGCCGGTGCCGTCGCGGCGGTCTGGGAGGCGGCCCGCAGGGACCACGACCTCGTGGTGGTGGACCTGCCCCGCAGCCCGTGCACCGCAACGGTGCCCGTCGCCCGCGGCCCGTCACCGCGCGCCGCCGCCGCCACCGAGGTCCGACCCCCGGCCGGCGCCGGGCCGGACGGGACGGACGGGCCGGACGTCCTGCTCCTCGTCTGCCCGGCCGAGGTCCGGGCAGCGGCCGCCGCGCCCGCGGTGCTGCGAGCGTGGCTGGGCTGGCGCCCGGCCGAGCTGCACGTGCTGGTGCGGGGGCCCTCGCCCGGTGGGCTGCGGGCGGCCGACGCCGTGGTGGCCCTGCGGGCCGGCGCGGAGCGGCTCGGGGGAGCAGGCGCCGCCCCGCTGACGCGCGCGGATGTCGTGCGCGCCGAGGCCGGCATCGCCGCGGCGCTCGACGGCGGGGCTCCGTTCGCCGAGAGCGCGCGCAGCCCCCTCCGGCGGTGGGCGGAGCTGTGGCTCGACGACCTCACGGCGGTGCCGCCGGGCCCGACCGGGGCGGCGTGACCGTGCCCGACCTCGGCCCGCTCGAGCCGCTGCTCGACGACCCGGCCGTCACCGACGTCCTCGTCAACGGTCCCGGCCGGGTGTGGGTGGACGGGAGGGGCGGGCTGCGACGAGTCCGGGTGGACCGGCTCGACACCGAGCCCCAGGTCCGGGCGCTCGCCGTCCGCCTGGCCGCGCTCGCCGGCCGCCGCCTCGACGAGGCGTCGCCGTGGGTGGACGCGCGGCTGCCCTCGGGCGTCAGGCTGCACGCGGTGCTGCCGGCGCTCGCCCGAGGCGGCACGCACGTGAGCCTGCGCGTGCCGCGCGTGAGCGGCGGCCTCACCGCCCTGCAGCGCACGGGCGGCCTGACCAGCGGGCTGGCCGACGGGCTGCGCGGGCTGGTGCGCCGCCGCGCGAGCGTGCTCGTCACGGGGCCGACGGGCTCCGGCAAGACGACCCTGCTCGCGGCCCTGCTCGCCGAGGTGGGCGCCGAGGAGCGCCTCGTGATCGTCGAGGACGCGACCGAGCTCGACCCCGAGCACCCCCACGTGGTGCGGCTGGAGTCGCGGCCCGGCAACGTCGAGGGGGCCGGCGAGGTCGGCCTCGGGGTCCTGGTCCGGCAGGCGCTGCGCATGCGCCCGGACCGCCTCGTCGTGGGGGAGTGCCGCGGTCCCGAGGTCCGCGAGGTGCTCCTCGCGCTCGGCTCGGGGCACTGCGGGGCGGCGACGGTCCACGCCGCCGCACCCGAGGACGTGCCCGCGCGCCTCGTCGCCCTCGGCGGCGCCGCCGGGCTCGACCCGGCCACGACCCTGCTCCAGGCGCGAACGGCCGTCGACGCCGTCGTCGCGGTGAGCCGGTCCCCGGACGGGCGCCGGACGGTCGACGGCGTGTGGGGATGGCAGGACGGCCCGGGCGGCTCGGTTCCTCCGGCTGCGCTCGTGCCGCACCTCGACCGCATCGGCCGCGACGTCCGCATTGGCCGCGACGTCCGCGACGTCCGCGACGGGCGCGACGGGCGCGACGGGCGCGACGTCCGCGACGTCCGCGACGTCCGCGACGGGAGCGACGGGCGCGACGGGCGCGACGGGCGCCGTGCGTCGCGGCGGGTTGGGGCGCACGTCGCGTGAGGAGACCGACGGGCCGCCGCACCGTCGGGCGCCGCCCGGCTGTCGGGCGCGCCGGCCGCGCGCTGCGCCGCGCCGGCGGGCGTGCCGGCTCCTCGCCGCCGGGGGACGTACGCGAGGTGCAGGTGGGCGTCCACGACGTCGTCCGCTGCGCGGAGCGGCTGGCTCTCGGCGCGGGCGCCGGACTGCCGTGGCCGGACGCGCTGCGGCACGCGGGCGCCGACGTGCTCGACCCGCAGCGCCCCGTGGAGGCTGCCGCCGCGCGCGGGCGCGACGGCGTGCGCGCGGCCGTCGCGCTCGTCGAGCGACTCGGTGTCGCCTCCGCCGACGTCCTGCGAGGTGCGGCGGAGTCCGTCCGTGCCCGGGCCGCGGCGGACGCCCGGCGCCGGGCCGCGCTCGCCGGACCGGTCGCCTCCGCCCGGGTGGTGGGGGCGCTGCCGCTCGCCGGGCCCGCCGCCGCGTCACTCGTCGGTGTCGACGCCGTCGGGGTCCTCACGGGCACGGCGTGGGGACGGGTCTGCGCGGTCCTCGGGCTGCTGCTCCTCGCGCTGTCCTGGTGGTGGGCGGCCCGCCTCGTCGCGCTCGCGTCCGCGGCCGGTGGCGGGACCGGCACGGGCGTCGACGACGCCACGGTCTGCGACCTCGCGGCTGCCGCCCTCGGCTCCGGTTGCGGCACGGCGACCGCCCTGCGGGCGGTCGCCGACGCGCTCGCCGGGGTTCAGCCGAGCGACGCCCGCGTGGCGGAGCTGCACCGCCTCGCCGACGGGACGGACGTCGGGGACCTCCGCCTCGCGGTGGTGCACGGACCCCTGGAGCCGCTGCGCGACGCCGTCGGGTTCTCCCTGGCCACCGGCGCCCCGGCGGCCAGGTCGCTGCGCCTCGCGGCGGAGGAGGTCCGCCGGGAGGCGGAGACCGAGGTGCAGGCCGCGACCGGGCGCCTCGCCGCGCGGCTCGTCCTGCCGCTCGGCCTCGCGGCCCTGCCCGGCTTCCTGCTGCTCGGCATCGCCCCGGTGGTGCTCCGGCTGCTGAGCGACGGCCTGGCGTGACGCGCCGGCCGCGCCCCGCCGTGCCCGCGGGCGTGCCCGCGATGTGCCCACAGGCCGGAGGGACCCCCGTCGTCCACCGACCGGCGTCGGCGGCCCGCGCCGGGTCGGCCGTCGCCGTCAGGGTCGGGGCAGGGACGGGCCGACCGGCCCGCAGTCACTGGGAGGCACCATGTCACGCAGGAGCAGCACCGCCGGAACCACGCCGTCGACGCCGACCGGCGCCCGCGGGGACGGGGTCGCACCGGCACCCGAGCGCGCGCCCGACAGCGGCGCACCCGCGGCCCGGTGGGCCGGGGACGCCGGCATGGCGACGGCCGAGTACGCCGTCGCGACCCTCGCCGCCGTCGGCTTCGCCGGGCTGCTGTACGCGGTGCTCCGCAGCGGCGAGGTGCAGGAGATGCTCACCGCGCTCATCCGCAGCGCCCTCGGCACGCCGTGACCGCGGGCAGCGTCGGGGCGCCGGTCACCCGGGTCGACGAGGGGGGTGCGGGCGAACCGTGAGCGGGTGGCCGGGGACGGACCGTCGCGGACGCGGCGACCGCGGGACCGTGACGGCGGAGACGGCCGTCGTGCTGCCCGTCGTGGTTCTCGCCCTCGCCGTCGTCCTGGCCGGGGGTGCGCTCTCGGCCGGGGCGCTCACGTGCGCGGACTCGGCCCGGGCGGCGGCCCGGGCGCTCGCTCGCGGGGACGGTGCGCCCGCGGCCCGTGCCGCGGGCGAGGCCGTGCTGCGCGGGCCGGGGACGGTCGCCGTGTCGGCCGCACCCTCGGGCATGGTGGCGGTGAGGGTGACGACCCGGGTGCGGGCGCCCGGGGCGCTGCTGCTGCCGGCCGACGTCACGACGCTGTCCTGCACCGCCCACGCGTGGCGGGAGCCCGGGCCGTGACGGCGGTGGCGACGGTGTCGGTCGCCCTCGGCGGCTGCCTGCTCGCCTGCTCCGTCGTCGCCGGCGTCGGGCAGGTCGCGGTGTCGCGGGCGCAGGCCGACGCCGTGGCGGACCTCGCGGCGCTCGCGGCCGCGGCGTCACTGTCGACGGGCTCGACGCACGCCGAGTCGTGCGAGCGGGCTGCCGCGGTCACCGCCGCGCACACCGGCCGGCCGGTGACGCTTACGAGGTGCGCCGTGGCAGGTCGGGACGTGACGGTCGAGGTGAGGGCGCCCGTCCGGCTCGGCGGTCGCCTCGTCCGCCTCGACCCCGGCGTCGGGGTCAGCGGCCGGTCACGGGCCGGACCCGCGCCGTGAGGAGGAGCGCTCCTCCCCGTGGCGGGACGCCGCCACCGGGCTGCGGCGCGAGCCGCAGCCGGTGCGTGGGTCAGGAGCTCCGGTCGTGCTCGTCCGGTGCCGTGGTGGGTCGGGTGGGGCTCGGCGTGGCGAGCGGGCCGGGAGCGGACTCCGCGCTGTCGTCCGGACGGCGGTCCACCGCCGTGTCGTCGTCACCGGGCCGGTCCCGCCGGGACTCGTCGACCCGGTCGTCGGTCGCCGCGTCGGGCCGCTCGCCCGTCGGCCGGTCGCCCTCGTGCCGGTCGTCGTGCCGGTCGTCGCCCCTGTGCGCGTCGTGCGAACCGGTGTCGCCGTCCGGCCGCACGGGCGGACGCTCGGCGCTCTCGCGACGCGCGAAGGGTGCGGCGGCAGGGGCGTAGACGGGCTCGGCCGCGGCGTTGCGCTGGGCCTCGGCGGCCTGCCGCGACTGCACCTCGGCCTCGACGCGACGCAGCCGCTGCAGCTCCGCGCGCCGGCGGGCCGACTTGCGGGCGCCCGAACGCATCGCCAGGACGGCGAGCTCCAGGAGCAGCAGGGTGAGGGCGCCGAGGGCGAACACCGCGACGGCCGTCGTGTCGAGGGCGAGCCCGTACACCTCGATGGACACGTCGGTGTCGGTGCTGGGGGGCAGGCCCCCGAGCAGGACGAACGCCAGCACAGCCAGCGCCACCACCAGCAGCAGGATGCCGAGAACGATCATGGCGCCTTCCTTCCGTGTCGCCGCGCGGCCGGCCGCGGAAGGTCCGGCTCGTCGGTCCGTCCACGCTAGCGGCGGCCCGGGGCGAGGTCCCCCCGGCGCGCCCGGCGGCTCCCGTCAGCCGCGCAGCAACCGCAGCAGCCCGACCGCCCCGGCCTTGTCGAGCGGCTGGTTGCCGCTGCCGCACCCGGCGCGCACCACGCACGCCGGGCACCCGCCCCGGCACGAGCACCCGCCGACCGCCTCCGCGGCGGCGTCGACGAGCGCCTCGACCTGCTCGAAGGCCCGTTCCGCGAACCCGGCGCCACCGGGCCAGGTGTCGTGCAGCAGCACGGCCGGCCCGGCGAGGTCCGGGTGGTGGGCGTCGTGGCTGCCGCCGACGTCGTGGCGGTCGCTGACCGTCACGAGGGGCACGAGCGAGGTGAGGGCGTGCTCGGCCGCGTGCAGCGCCGCCACGGCGCGACCGGCGACGGCGCCGCGACCTCGTCGCCCGCCCGGCGCGTCCGGCGAGGTCGGGGCGAGCACCCACGCCCCCCGCGTCCGCATCGTGCGCGTGGGCAGGTCCAGGTGCTCCTGGTCCAGCACCGCGCCCGAGCGCGGGTCGACGCGGACGAACCCCGTGACGGCCTCGACGACGTCCAGGGTGCCGAAGCCGGCACCGCCCTCCCCGAGCGCACGCTCGCGCTCGACGGCCACGACGTGCGTCGTCGTGACCGAGCGGGAGAACGTCACGTAGCCGGGGTCCTCGGCGCGCAGCAGGGCGCAGCCGCCGTCGAGGTCGAGCTCCTCGACGACGTAGCGGCGCAGCAGGTGCTCGTAGACGGCGCCGGGGTGCACGGTCGCGGTCGCCCGGGACGCGTCGACCGTGCCGAGCACGCGGCCCGTGGCGGCCTCGACCAGCTGCACCTCCGCGCCACCGGACCCGCGCAGGTCGACGCCCGGGCGGTGCGGCCGGGACCAGAACCAGCCGCCGGGGCGTCGCCGCAGGTCGCCGCGCTCCACGAGCACGTCGACGAGCGGGGCGGCCGCAGGGCCGAAGAGCGCGAGGTCGACCTCGGTGAGCGGCAGCTCGGCCGCCGCGGCGGCGAGGTGCGGCAGGAGGACGTAGGGGTTGTCGGGGTCGGTCGTCACCGCCTCGTGCCCGCCGCTGAGGACGCGGTCGGGGTGGGCCAGCACGTAGGCGTCGAGCGGGTCGTCGTGGGCGACGAGCACCCCCGTGCCGGGCACGTCGGCCCGTCCGGCCCGACCCAGCCGCTGCCGCCACGACGCGAGCGACCCGGGCCAGCCGGCCATCACGACCGCGTCGAGGCCGACCACGTCCACGCCCAGCTCGAGCGCCGACGTCGCGGCCACCCCGCGCACCGACCCGTCACGCAGACCCCGCTCGGTGGCGCGTCGCTCCTCGGGCAGGTGGCCACCGCGGTAGGGCACGACGGTGCCCGCGAGCGCGGCCCCCTCGAGCGCGCCGTGCCGGTCGACGAGGTGCTCGCGCGCGCGGGCGGCGATCACCTCGGTGCCGCGTCGGCTGCCCACGAAGGCGAGGGTGCGCGTCCCCGAGCCGACGAGTCCGGCCAGGAGGTCGGCGGACTCAGTCGTCGCGGAGCGCCGGCGGACCTGGTCGCGACCCGACCCGGGACCGGACCCGGGACCGCCGCCCGTCCGGTCGGCCCCGACGTCCCGCGCCCCGCCCGAGCCGTCCCGGAGACCCGACCGGTCCCCGTCGCCGTGCTCGTCGCCGTGCTCGCCGCCGTGCCCGTGCCCGTCCCCGGGTCCGTCCCCGGGTCCGTCGCCCGCGCCGCGCCCCGTCCCGTCGGTCCCCACCACGGGGTCCCACAGGACCGTGACCCGACCGGGGTGCGGCGAGCCGTCGACGTCCACGGTGAGGACGGGCTCCCCGAGCAGCCGCTCGGCGAAGCGGCCGGGCTCGGCCACCGTCGCGGAGCACAGCACCACGGCCGGTCGGGCGCCGTGCGCGGCGGCGACGCGCCGCAGGCGTCGCAGCACCGCCCCGACGTGCGCCCCGAAGACGCCTCGGTAGACGTGGCACTCGTCGACGACGACCCAGCGCAGCCGGCGCAGGAGCCGCGACCAGCGGGCGTGGTCCGGCAGCAGCGCGTGGGCGAGCAGGTCGGGGTTCGACAGCACGACGTGCGCGTGGTCGCGCACCCAGTCGCGCTGCTCGCGTGAGGCGTCACCGTCCACCGTGCCGGTGAGCAGCCCGGGGACCCCCAGCTCCCGCAGCCGGCGGTCCTGGTCCGCGGCGAGCGCCTTGGTCGGCGACAGGTACAGCGCGCACGGCGCGTCGTGGGCGCCCTGCGGGCCGTCGAGCGCGTCGAGCACCCCCGACAGCACCGGCAGCAGGTACGCCAGCGACTTGCCGGACGCGGTACCGGAGGACAGCACCACGTGACGCCCGGCCCGCAGGGCCTCGGCCGCCTCCACCTGGTGCGACCACGCGGAGCCGATGCCGTGGCGGGCGAGCCGGTCCAGCAGCGCCGGGTGGGTCCAGGCGGGGAACGGCACGGTGTCGGCCCGCCTCGCGGGGTCGACGAGCACCCCGCGCACGCAGTGGGCCGCGCGCGGGTCGGCCAGCACCGCGCGGGCGGCGGGCGGCAGGTCCGGCACCGACCCCGCCGGCCGGCCCGGCGCGGGCACGCCGGCCCCCGTCAGCGTCGCGACCTCGGGCTCGTGCACGGTCCCAGGGTGGACCACGCCCCGGACGGATCCGAGCACCGGGACACGTCGGGTCGGGTGGGGGCGGATCGGGCGACCCGCCCCGCGTGGACAGGACGAGGGAGGCGGGTGGGTGCTTGACTGTCGCGGAGCGCCCCGGGAGACCCCCGGCGGCGCACGCGCGGGAGCGCGTGAACGGACTGACGAGGAGGACCCCCGTGGACCTGTCCCTGGCCACGCGGACGGTCGGTGACCGGACGGTCGTCGAGGTCGGCGGCGAGATCGACGTGTACACCGCCCCCCAGCTGCGCAGCCAGCTCAACGACGCCGTCGCCGACGGCGCCCGCCACATCGTCGTGGACATGAGCGGCACCGACTTCCTCGACTCGACGGGCCTCGGGGTCCTCGTCGGCGGGCTCAAGCGGGTGCGCACCATGGACGGCGACCTCGAGCTGGTCTGCTCCAGCGAGAAGATCCTCAAGGTCTTCCGCATCACCGGCCTGACGAAGGTCTTCACCATCCACGGCTCGCTCGACGAGGCCCTCGGCTCCTCGGCCTCCGACGGCGGGGCCGCGGAGGCGGGCCGGGACGGCACCGGCACGGCCGGCTGAGGTCGTGCCGTCGCCGGGGTCCGACGCCGTGGAGCTGCCGATGGGGGCCGTCGCGGGCGACGAGGACGTCGTCCTGCGGATCGGCGGCTCCCCGGAGAACGTCCGGACCGCCCGCCTCGTCGCGGCCGCGGTCGCGCGGCGCGAGGGGCTGCCCGAGGACCGCGTCGACGAGGTGCGCATCGCCGTCGGCGAGGCGGTGACGTGGGCGCTCAACACCATCACCGACCGCGCGGTCGAGGTGGTCCTCGGCCCCGGCGGCGAGCTGGGTGAGCAGTTCGTGGTCCGCGTCGGCGGGGGCCTGTCGTTGCTCAGCAGCGTCGCGACCGGCCTGCCCGAGGCCGGCGGCGACGACCTCGCGCTCGCCCTGCTGCGCGGGCTGGCCGACGACGTCCACGTCGACGGCGACGTCACGGTGCTGACCTGGCGCGACCTCCTCTGACCCGGGCGGCCACCTCCGCGACGTGACGCGGGCCACACCGGTCCGCCCGGGTGTCGGCGGGCGCTGCCCCCACCCCCTAGACTCCGAGCGCTCACCCACCGTGACAGAGGGGGCCCCGGTGACTCGACGACGAGGCTGCCGGTGTGCCGCCGCGGCAGGTGCTGCACCACCCACCCGCACGCCACCGTCCAGCCGGTGCTGGACCGCACCACGACACGGCCCTGCCCGGCCGTCCTGAGGAGGACCGATGCCCAGCCCCACGCTCGCGGCCGGAGGGGTCGACGTCGGCTTCGGCGCGTCGTCGTACGCCATCGTCGCCGTGGTCTTCGCGATCGCCGTCGCGTCGCTGGCCATGGCCGCCGTCTTCCGCCGCCAGGTCCTCAGCGCCCCCGAGGGCACGCCGGGCATGGGGGAGATCGCCACCGCCGTGCAGGAGGGGGCCTCGGCCTACCTGAGCCGGCAGTTCCGGACCCTCGGCCTGTTCGTCGTCCTCGTCTTCGGCCTGCTGTTCCTGCTGCCGGGCGACGGCGACATCCGCGTCGGGCGCAGCATCGCCTTCGTCGTCGGCGCCGCGTTCTCCGCCGGCATCGGCTACCTCGGCATGTGGCTGGCCACCCGCGCCAACCTGCGCGTCGCCGCCGCGGCCCGCCACCCCGGCGGCCGCGACCTCGGCATGCGCATCGCGTTCCGCACCGGCGGGACGGTCGGCATGGCGACGGTCGGCCTCGGCCTGCTCGGCGCGGCGCTCGTCGTGCTCATCTACCGCAGCAGCGCCCCCACCGTGCTCGAGGGCTTCGGCTTCGGGGCCGCCCTCCTCGCCATGTTCATGCGCGTCGGCGGCGGCATCTTCACCAAGGGCGCCGACGTCGGTGCCGACCTCGTCGGCAAGGTCGAGGCGGGCATCCCGGAGGACGACCCGCGCAACGCCGCGACGATCGCCGACAACGTCGGCGACAACGTCGGCGACTGCGCCGGCATGGCCGCGGACCTCTTCGAGTCCTACGCCGTCACGCTCGTGGCCGCCCTCATCCTCGGCAAGGCCGCCTTCGGCGAGGCCGGTCTCGTGTTCCCGCTCATCGTGCCCGCGCTCGGTGCGATCACGGCGGTCCTCGGCGTCTACCTCGTGAAGCCGCGCGAGGGCGAGTCGGGCCTCACCTCGATCAACCGTGGCTTCTACCTGTCGGCGCTCATCGCCGCGGCGCTGTCCGCGGCCGCCGCGTACCTGTACCTGCCGGGGTCGTTCTCCGAGTTCTCCGAGGTCGCCGACACCGCGATCCTCGACCTGCCGGGCGACCCCCGCCTGGTCGCCACCGTCGCGGTCGTCGTCGGCATCGTGCTGGCCGGCGTCATCCTGTGGCTCACCGGCTACTTCACCGACACCATCAAGCCGCCCACCCGCAACGTCGCGGAGACGGCCCTCACCGGTCCTGCGACGGTCGTGCTGTCCGGCTTCGGCCTCGGCCTGGAGTCCGCCGTCTACACCGTCGGTGTCCTCGCCGCGGCCGTCTTCGGCCTCTTCCTGCTCGGCGGCGGCTCGGTCACGCTGTCGCTGTTCCTCATCGCGCTCGCCGGCTGCGGCCTGCTCACCACCGTCGGCGTCATCGTCGCGATGGACACCTTCGGCCCGGTGAGCGACAACGCCCAGGGCATCGCCGAGATGTCCGGCGACGTCGACGCGACCGGCGCGCAGATCCTCACCGACCTCGACGCGGTGGGGAACACGACCAAGGCCATCACCAAGGGCATCGCCATCGCGACCGCCGTGCTGGCGGCGACGGCGCTCTTCGGCTCCTACACCGACGCGATCCGCACCGCGCTCGGCGAGGCGGGCGCCGCGCTCGACAGCGTCGACTACGGCATCGTCTCCCCGGCCACGCTCGTCGGCGTCCTGCTCGGCGCGGCCGTCGTGTTCCTCTTCTCGGGCCTGGCCATCAACGCGGTCGGCCGGGCGGCCGGCGCCGTCGTGTTCGAGGTGCGCCGCCAGTTCCGCGACATCCCCGGGATCATGGAGGGCACGGGCAAGCCCGAGTACGGCAAGGTCGTCGACATCGTGACGCGCGACTCGCTGCGCGAGCTCGCCACGCCGGGCCTGCTCGCCGCCTTCGCGCCGATCGCCGTCGGCTTCGGCCTCGGTGTCGGCCCCCTCGCGGGCTACCTCGCCGGCGCGATCGCGGCCGGTGCGCTCATGGCCGTGCTGCTCGCCAACTCCGGCGGCGCGTGGGACAACGCGAAGAAGCTCGTCGAGGACGGCGCCCACGGCGGCAAGGGCTCTCCCGCCCACGAGGCGACGATCATCGGCGACACCGTCGGTGACCCGTTCAAGGACACCGCCGGCCCGGCCATCAACCCGCTCATCAAGGTGATGAACCTCGTCGCGGTCCTCATCGCCCCCGCGGTCGTGTCGCTCAGCATCGGCGACGGGCAGAACGACGCGCTGCGCTACGGCATCGCCGGTGTCGCGTTCGCCGTCATCGTCGTCGCGGTCGTCGTGTCGAAGTTCCGCAGGTCGAGCATGACCGACGACGTGCCGGTGGCCACGCGCGTCTGAGCCCCGTGCCTGCGTTCCTGTCGACGGACGGCGCGTCCGTCGACAGGGACGCAGACCCACGCCTCACACGGCGAACCGCTCGACCGCCCGGATCTTGTTCGTCACGTCGAGCGCGGCGACCTTGTACGCCTCGGACAGGGTCGGGTAGTTGAGGACGGTGTCGACGAGGTAGTCGACCGTGCCGCCGCAGCCCATGATCGCCTGACCGATGTGCACGAGGTCGGTCGCGGCCGTGCCGAACACGTGCACGCCGAGCAGCTCGCGGGTGCCGGTGTGGACGAGCAGCTTGAGCATCCCGTACGGGTCACCGACGATCTGCCCGCGTGCGAGCTCGCGGTAGCGCGCGACGCCCACCTCGTACGGGACGGCGTCGGCGGTGAGGTCCGCCTCGGTGCGGCCGCAGTAGCTGATCTCGGGGATCGTGTAGATGCCGATGGGCTGCAGCGCCGTGAGGTCGCGCACCGGCTCGCCGAACGCCTCGTAGGCCGCGATCCGGCCCTGGTCCATGCTCGTGGCCGCGAGCGCCGGGAAGCCGATGACGTCGCCGACGGCGTAGATGTGCGGCACCGAGGTCCGGTAGTGGTCCCCGACCGCGATCCGGCCGCGGGAGTCCGCCTCCAGGCCGGCGGCGGCGAGGTCGAGGGCGTCGGTCTGGCCCTGCCGCCCCGCGGAGTACATGACCGTCTCGGCCGGGATCCGCTTGCCGGAGGTCAGCGTCGTGACCGTCCCCGAGCCGTTCGCCTCGACCGAGGCGACCTCCTCGCCGAGCCGGAAGGAGACCGCGAGGTCGCGCAGGTGGAACTTGAGGGACTCCACGACCTCCGGGTCGCAGAACTCCAGCAGCGCCGGGCGCTTGTCGACGACCGTCACCCGGGTGCCGAGCGCGGCGAACATCGACGCGTACTCGATGCCGATGACCCCGGCGCCGGCCACGACCATGGACGACGGCACGCGCTCGAGGTCGATGACGCCGTCGGAGTCGACGACCCGGGGGCCGAACTCGACCGAGGACGGCCGGGCGGGGCTCGTGCCGGTGGCGAGCACGACGTTCGCCGCGGTGACGGTGAGGTCGGGTGACCCGGCGTCGCCGGTCACCGCGACGGTGTGCGGGTCGACGAAGCGGCCGCTGCCCGACAGCAGCGTCACGTGGTTGCGGAGCAGCTGCGCCCGCACGACCTCGACCTCGCGGCCGATGACGTGCTGGGTCCGGGCCAGCAGGTCCTGCACGGTGATGTCGGCCTTGACGCGGTAGCTGGCGCCGTACACGTCGCGCTGGGCCATGCCCGTGAGGTACATGACGGCCTCGCGCAGCGTCTTGGACGGGATGGTGCCGGTGTTGACGCACACCCCGCCCACCATGTGCTTGCGCTCGACCACGCAGACCCGCTTGCCGAGCTTGGCCGCGGCGATCGCCGCCTTCTGCCCCCCGGGGCCGGAGCCGATGACGAGCAGGTCGTAGTCGTAGCGGAGGTCGTCCGGGCCCGGGTCGTGCGGGGCCACGGCGGGCGCGTCCGGGATGCTCTCGGTCGTCACCGAGAGCAGTCTGCCCGTATCGGCTCGTGGTGGGTAGCCGTCGGCTCAGCCCTCGGGTGCGTACGGCCGCACCGTCAGCAGCCGGACGTCGTCGGCCGCGCACCCGGTGGACGGGTAGGGCGCGAACAGCGACGCGGTCTCGTTCGGGGGGGTAGATCCGCAGTGCTCGGTGCGGCCACGGCCGTGCTCGGCGCGTCGGTGACCGGGGCCGACGTGACCCCGCCGGAGGCCGAGCAGCCCGCGAGGACCAGGGCCAGCACGGCCACGGTCCCCCCGGGGGCGGGACGGTGGCGACGACGGTCCCGGCCGGTCATGGGCTGCCACGCTAGGACCGCACGCACCGGAACCGCACGACGGGACGTTCCTCGCGGGTGGTCGTGCCCCGGCCGGTGGATAGCGTGGGCCGGTGCCCGAGGACCTCCCCACGCCCCCGCCCCGAGCCGACCTCGACCTGGGGCCGCTGCGGGCGGACCTGGCGGCCGCCGGCTACACGGTCGACGGCGTGGTCGAGCGGCTCGGGGACGTCGCCGCGCGGGCGCTGGCCCGGGACCAGGCCGTCCCCGCCCGCCGGGTCCTGGCCGACGGTGACGACCCGGTGGGGGTCCTGCTGCGGCTGTTCACCCTGGGCGACGAGGTGTCGCGGGCGCAGGCGGAGGCGGCCCTGCCGTCCACCGGGGTCGCCGCCGCGGAGTCGCTCGGCCTGCTGCGCGTCGTCGACGGCGGGGTCCGCGCCTGCGTCGACCTGCAGCCGCACGCGGTCGCCGACGACCTGGGGGAGTCGGCCTGGTGGGTGTGCGCCGACCTGGGCGAGGTCGCGCAGCAGGGTGGGGTGCTGCCCACCGACCACGTGCTGGGGGTCGGCGCGGCGTCGACCACGCTGGTGGAGGCCACGGTGCCCGCCCTGTCCGGCATGCGCTGCCTGGACGTGGGAGCCGGGTCCGGCGTGCAGTCGCTGCACCTGGCGCGCACGGGCGCGAGCGTCGTCGCCACCGACCTCAGCGAGCGGGCGTGCGCCTTCGCCCGCTTCACCGCCGCGCTCAACGACGTCGACGTCGACGTGCGGCCCGGCAGCCTGCTGGCCCCCGTCGCGGGCGAGCGCTTCGACCGGGTCGTCGCGAACCTGCCCTTCGTCGTCACGCCCCGTCGGCCCGACGTGCCGACGTACACGTACCGTGACGCCGGCCTCGACGGCGACGACGTGGTGCGCCGGATGCTGCGGGAGGCGCCGCTGCACCTCGCCGAGGGCGGCCTCGCGCAGTTCCTCGGCAACTGGGAGGACCGTGCGGGCGAGGGCTGGCGGGCGCGGCTGCGGGGCTGGGCGGAGCAGTCGCAGCACGACGTCGCGACCGCGAGCGGGGGCGCCGACGTGCTCGACGTGTGGGTCGTGCAGCGCGAGCTCGCCGACCCCGCCCTGTACGCCGAGGCGTGGATCGCCGACGGCGGGCGGCCGGACCCCGCCGAGGCGGCGCGCTGGTACCGGGCGTGGCTGGAGGACTTCGACGCCCGCGGCGTCGAGGCCGTCGGCTTCGGTGTCGTCACGCTGCGCCGCCGGGCCGCCGACCCCTCGACCCCGCCGCTGCTGCGGCTCGACGAGGAGCACGCGAGCGTCCCGGGCGCGTGGCGTGACGTGCTCGCCGCGGGCCTCGCGGGTCACGACGCCCTCGGACGCGCGGGCGCCCACCGCGACCGCTCGGCGCTGCTCGCCGCCCGCCCGGTCGTCGCCGCCGGGGTCGTGGAGCGCCGCGAGCTCGACCCCGGCGCGGCCGACCTGCGAACGGTGCACCTCGTCGACACCCGTCGCCGGGGCCGGGTCGTCGAGGCCTCGGCCGCGCTCGCGGGCCTCGTCGGTGCCTGCGACGGGGAGCTGACCGTCGGGCAGCTGGCCGCCGCGCTCGCGGACCTCCTCGAGGAGCCGGCCGGACCGCTCGTCGACCGGCTGCTGCCGGCCGTCGAGGACCTCGTCCGCGAGGGGCTGCTCGAGCTGCCGCAGCCTGGGACGGCGGGGTGAGCCGCGGCGACCGGGACAGGGCGCTCGAGCGCTTCGACGCCGGCGAGCCGCTGCCGACCTCGGCCCTGCACGGCCGTTGGCGGGGCTCGGCGGTGCCGACCGGGCACGTGCTCGACGGGCTGCTGGGGACCTACGGCTGGTGGGGCAAGGCGTTCCGCTCCGACGACGACGTCGACCCCCTGCTCTTCGAGGGCCGCGACGGCCGGGTCCGGGCGCTGGAGCCCCGGCTGCTGCCACTGGCCGCGCGTACGCTGGGTGTGCTGCCTCGCTCGGCGGCGGCCGGCCGCCTGGCCGCCGTCGCGCACCCCTTGCTGGCGACGCGCCGACCGCGGGCGCGGCTGCGGGCCGTCGAGGTCCGCGGCCGGGTGAGCGCGGCCATGGTCTACGACCACGTGCCGGTGCTCGACGCGTTCCGCCGTGACCCCGACGACACCGGTGACCTGCCCCGCGTAGTGCTCGGGCTCATGGACTGCCGGGGCCACGCCGAGCCGTTCTGCTTCCGCCTCGAGCGCGCCGCGGGCCGAACGGCCGGCTGAGGCGCGCCGTGTCAGGCGGGTAGGTGGTGTGCGGCTCCGGGGGTGGACCGCTCGGCACGTCGGCGCAGCACGACCTCCCGCCACGCGAGGAACAGGGGGAACGTGAAGGCGACCGCCACCGCGAGGGTGAGCGGCACGAGCACCCACGCCCACCGCATGCCGAGACGGCGTGCCTCCACCAGCAGGAACAGACAGGCCGCGACCGCCGCGACGAGGACGTCGGCGGCGGCGCTGCTCGAGGCGGCGGTGCCGAACCAGCCGGCGAGGTAGTCCTCGCCCGCGGTCATGGAGCGGATGTTGAAGAACCACGTGCCGGCCAGACCGATGACGGCGAGCACTGCGTACACGACGACCACGAGGCCTCCTCAGGTTGGTTAACGATGTTAACCACGACGTTAGGTTAACGTTGTTAACCGTGCAAGGGGCGAATCGGCCGGGGTTGACCACCGCCGACCTCGTGCGGGTGAGCCGGGAGCTCCTCGCCGAGGCCGGGCCGCAGGCGGTCGTCGTCCGTGAGGTCGCGCGACGGCTGGGGGTGAGCGCCCCCGCGCTGTACCGCCACGTGCGCGGCCGCGACGACCTGCTCACCCTGCTCGTCGCCGCCTGCTACGACGATGTCGCCGATGCGGTCGAGGATGCGGTCGCGCGCTGCGGCGCGGTCGAGCACGAGGAGAGGCTGAGGGCGGCGACGCTGGCGTTCCGGTCGTGGGCGCTGGCCAACCCGGCGGAGTTCGGACTCGCCCTCGGCACGCCCCTCGCCGGCTACGCCGCACCGGTCGGCGGGCCGACGGACCGCGCGTCGCGCCGTCTCGCCGGGCTGTTCGCCGACGTCCTCGCCGGTCTGGCCGCTGTCGGTCGGCTGCGGGCGGTGCCCGAGGAAGACCTCGAGCCCGGGCTGCGAGCCCAGCTGGCCGGGGCGGTGGCCGCCCTCGGGCTGCCAGTGCGGCCGGGCGAGGCCTACGCCTTCCTCGTCGGCTGGTCCCGCATGGTCGGCCTGGTGTCCGCAGAGGTGAGCGGCCAGCTGCGCTGGGCGGTGACGGACTCGGAGTCCTTCGCGCTGCGCCAGGTCGAGGACCTCCTCGACGACCTGGTCCTCACCAGGCCAGGCCCGCCCGACTCAGCTCGACCGTCGTGAGCAGCCGCTCGCTGCTCGTGAGGGGCGCCCGCTGGCGGGGGGCGGGGACCCCCACGGCGCTGCACGCGTCGAGCAGCACGAGGTCGTAGGCGGTCCGCACCGCCAGCAGCTTCTGGCCGCGCGCGAGGACCGTCTCGTCGCTCAGCAGCCGCTCGGCCTCGCGCTCCAGTCGGTGCAGGTCGGCGACGAGACGGTGCAGCGGCGGCGCGGTGGGGGCGGGCAACCGCACGAAGGGGCGCCGCCACCACGGCACCAGCACTCGCGGTCGCGGCGTCCGCTGCGACGTCGCAGGCGCCATCCCACCAGTGTGCGGTGCGGCTCCCGCCTTGTCAGCCCCGTGCGCGGGCGACGCCGAGCAGGGGCAGCGCCGCCGCCGCCGTCAGCGTCCCGGCGAGCACGAAAGCCCACGGCGTGCCCGCGAGGTCACCGGTCACGCCCAGGGCGAGGGCGCCCGCCGCGACCGCCAGGTTGCCCGTCAGCGAGCGCACCGACAGCAGCGTCGCGCGGCGCGCCCCGTCGACCCGCTCGTGCACGAGCGGGGCCAGCAGCGGGTTGCCCGGCCCGGATGCGAGGTAGCCCAGCAGCACGCCCGCGACGAGGAGCGCGGCGCCGCCGCTCCCCGCGAGAGCGAAGGCGACGCCGGCCACGACGGTGCTCGCTGCCGCCGCCGGCAGCGCACCGAGACGTCGCGCGAGCCACGGCGCGACGGCCGCGGTGAGCCCGACGCCCGCGAAGCACCCGGCGGTCAGGGGGCCGAGCACCCCGGCCGCGGCGGAGGGGTCGGCGAGCAGCTCGGTGAGGCGGAGCGGACCGAGCAGCTCCAGGGCGAGGAAGCCGACCGGCACGAGGAGCCACCGCACCGCGAACCACCGGAGCACCCCGTCCCGCACGGCGAGCCCGGCCCCCGAGGCGACCGTGCGTGGCAGCGCGGACAGCAGCGCACCGACCGAGGCGGTCGGTGGCGCCTCGGGTGCGGAGGGTGACCCGGCGGCGGCCGCCGGACCGGGCGCACCGGGCGCCCGCCGCAGCAGCACGACGACGAGGACGGCCTCGACGACGGCGAGGACGGCGGCGCCCAGCACGGGCACGGACAGGGCGATCAGCCCCGGCCCGCCCCGCTCGGGCAGGCCGAGCGCGGACCCCAGCGCGGCGAGCGCGCCCGCGAGCAGGCCGCCCGCGGCCAGGCCGAGCCCCGTGGCGGTGCCCGCCGCGGCCAGCCCGGAGCGCACGGCGTCGGGGTCCGGGCCCACGCGGTCCACGAACCACGCCTCCAGCGGACCGCTCGCCAGGGCCTGCGCGACCGCCAGCAGGGCCGCCGCCGCCCACAGGGCGGGCAGCGACGCGGCGACGGCGAGCAGCACGTACGCGACACCGGCCGCGCCGGCCGCCGCGGCGAGCACCACCCGGCGACCGACGACGTCCGCGAGCGCGCCGGTCGGGAGCTCGAGCAGCGCCGTCCCGACGCCGACGACCGCCACGAGCGCGCCCACGGCGGCCGGCTCCAGACCGCGGGCGCCGGCCGTGAGCAGCCACGAGGCGAGGACGGTGCCGGTCGCGACGTGACGGACCGCGGTGAGCACCACCAGACGACGACGCGCGCCGCGCGCGAGGGAGGGCGCGGTCGTGGTCGTCATGCCCGTCCCCTCGTCCACCGCCCCGGGTCCCTGCCCGCCACCCCGGCCTGGTGCGATCATGACCGAGCGTGACTGGCCCCCCGACCGTCACCGCACCCTAACCCGGGTCCGCACCGGGGCCGTCCGGTCCTCCACAGGCGGCCGCCTCGGGACCGGCCGGCACGGCGTGCCGTTACCGTTGCGCGGTCGGGCGGAGGTCACCGCCCGCGAGAGAGGACGCACCACGTGGCACGCAGCACCACCACCGCCGCCGGGCAGAGCACCCGTGCGCTCGTCATCGTCGAGTCCCCCGCGAAGGCGCGGACCATCGGGGGCTACCTCGGCGACGGCTACGTCGTGGAGGCGTCGGTCGGCCACATCCGCGACCTGCCGCAGCCCTCGGAGCTCCCGCCGGAGCTGAAGAAGGGACCGCTCGGCAAGTTCGCGGTCGACGTCGAGAACGGGTTCGAGCCCTACTACGTCGTCGACGCGGACAAGAAGAAGAAGGTCACCGAGCTGCGCCGCGCGCTCAAGGACGTCGACGAGCTCATCCTCGCGACCGACGAGGACCGCGAGGGCGAGGCCATCGCGTGGCACCTGCTCGAGGAGCTCAAGCCCAAGGTCCCCGTCAAGCGGATGGTCTTCCACGAGATCACGCGCGAGGCGATCAGCCGGGCGCTGGAGTCCACCCGCGACATCGACGACGCCCTCGTCGACGCGCAGGAGACCCGGCGCATCCTCGACCGCCTGTACGGCTACGAGGTCAGCCCCGTCCTGTGGCGCAAGGTGCGGCAGGGCCTGTCGGCCGGACGCGTGCAGTCCGTCGCCACCCGCCTCGTCGTCGAGCGCGAGCGCGAGCGCATGGCCTTCGTCGCCGCGGACTACGCGGGCGTGTCCGGCACGTTCGCCGCCCCCGGCGACCGGCAGCGCTTCGTCGCGCGGCTCGCCGCGCTCGACGGCGCCCGCGTCGCCACCGGCCGCGACTTCGACGACCGCGGGCGGCTGCGGGGCGAGAGCGCGGTCGCGCTCACGGTGGAGGAGGCGCGCGGGCTCGTCACGGCGCTGGACGGCGCGGACGTCACCGTCGCGCGCGTCGAGGAGAAGCCGTACACGCGCAGGCCCGCCGCCCCGTTCACCACGTCCACCCTGCAGCAGGAGGCCAGCCGCAAGCTGCGCCTCAGCAGCAAGCAGGCGATGCGCGTCGCGCAGACGCTGTACGAGGGCGGCTTCATCACGTACATGCGGACCGACTCCACCGCCCTGTCGCAGCAGGCGGTCGACGCCGCGCGCCGTCAGGCCGGTGACCTGTACGGCGCCGAGTCGGTGCCCGCGCAGCCGCGCGTGTACTCGTCCAAGGCGAAGAACGCGCAGGAGGCCCACGAGGCGATCCGCCCCGCCGGGGACTCCTTCCGGACGCCCGCGCAGGTCGCCGGCGCGCTGCGCGGCGACGAGTTCCGCCTCTACGAGCTCATCTGGCAGCGGACCGTCGCCTCGCAGATGGCCGACGCCCGCGGCACGACCGCCTCGGTACGCCTCGCCGCGACGACCTCCGACGGCCGGGCGACGGAGTTCGCCGCCTCCGGCACCGTGATCACCTTCCGCGGGTTCCTCGCCGCGTACGAGGAGGGCCGCGACGCCGACCGGTACGCCGAGCCGGCCGCGGGGGCCGCGGAGGACGACAAGGGCGAGGCCCGCCTGCCGCGGCTGGAGGAGGGCGACCGGGTCGACGCCGAGGAGCTCCTCACCACCGAGCACCGCACGACCCCTCCGTCGCGCTACACCGAGGCGAGCCTCGTCAAGGCGCTGGAGGAGCGCGGCATCGGTCGCCCGTCCACCTACGCCGCCACCATCGGGACGATCATCGACCGGGGCTACGTGCGGCACAAGGGCACGGCGCTCGTGCCGGAGTGGCTCGCCTTCGCCGTCACGCGGCTGCTCGAGGAGCACTTCCCGCGCCTCGTCGACTACGACTTCACCGCCGAGATGGAGGCCGACCTCGACCGCGTCGCGGCGGGCGAGGTGGCGGGTGCCGACTGGCTCGCCCGCTTCTACTTCGGCGCGGGCGGTCACGGCGACGCCGCGGGCGGCGGCGGCCTCCCGCCGCTGCCCGGGGGTGCCGGCCAGGGGCTGACGGGCCTCGCGGAGGGCCTCAAGGGCCTCGCCGACGGACTCGGCGACATCGACGCGCGGGCCGTGTCGACCATCGAGATCGGCGACGGCGTCGTGCTGAGGGTCGGGCGCTACGGCCCCTACCTGCAGGACGAGGAGGCGCCGGCCGGTGCCGACGGCAAGGAGCTGCGCGCCTCCGTGCCCGACGACATCGCGCCGGACGAGCTGACCGTCGAGCGGGCGCGCGTCCTGCTCGCCGACGCCGCCAAGGGCGACACCGTGCTCGGGCAGGACCCCGACACCGGCCACGACGTCATCGTGAAGTCCGGCCGCTTCGGCCCGTTCGTCGCGGAGGTGCTGCCCGAGGGGTCCGCGGACAAGCCCCGTCGGGCGAGCCTGCTGGCGTCCATGTCGATGGAGAGCGTCACGCTCGAGGACGCCCTCCGGCTGCTGTCGCTGCCGCGCGTCGTGGGCACCGACCCCGAGACCGACGAGGAGATCACGGCGCAGAACGGCCGCTACGGGCCCTACCTGCGCAAGGGCAGCGACTCGCGCTCGCTCGAGAGCGAGGAGCAGATCTTCACCGTCACGCTCGAGCAGGCGCTCGCCATCTACGCCCAGCCCAAGCGCGGACGCGGCGGTCGTGCCGCGCCGGCCCCGCTCAAGGAGCTCGGCGCCGACCCCGTGAGCGGCGGCACCATCACCGTGCGCTCGGGCCGCTACGGGGACTA
Source organism: Aquipuribacter sp. SD81 (assembly GCF_037153975.1). Taxonomy (NCBI): domain Bacteria; kingdom Bacillati; phylum Actinomycetota; class Actinomycetes; order Micrococcales; family Intrasporangiaceae; genus Aquipuribacter; species Aquipuribacter sp. SD81. Next base: position 107,680 of record NZ_JBBAYJ010000004.1, on the reverse strand, counting down.
CGTGTCCGACGGGGAGACGAACGCGACCCTGCGCGGCGACGACACCAAGGAGTCCGTCAGCCTCGAGCGGGCCGTCGAGCTGCTGGCCGAGCGGCGCGCCGCCGGACCGGCCAAGAAGCGCGGCGCCAAGAAGACCGCCGCGAAGAAGACGGCCGCGAAGAAGACGACTGCCAAGAAGACGACTGCCAAGAAGACGACGGCGAAGAAGACGACCGCGAAGAAGACGACGACCGGGGCCTAGGTCCGGCGCACCGAGCGGGTGACCCTGCAGTCCGGCAGGGTCGGCTGCGGTGCAGTCCTGGTGGCGGCTGACGCTGAGGCGGCGCCGGGCCCGGGACCTACGTCCCGGGGACCTTCGTCCCAGGTCAGGGCCCTGCGGAGGCGCCACTCTCGTAGTGCGCCACCGACCCGCGGTGGCGGCCCGGCCGTCAGGCCGGCGGACCTGCAGGAGGTCGACATGGCCACCATCGAGCGTCACAGCACCGCCCCGCGTGCGACGCACACCGACGAGCCGACGGTCGTGAGCCGGGCCGACCGCCTGCCCACCACCGCCCGGTACCTGCTCGCGGCGCTGCGCCTCAGCCTCGGCTTCGTGTTCCTCTGGGCGTTCCTCGACAAGACGTTCGGCCTCGGCCGGGCGACGCCCGCCGAGGGCGCCTGGACCGCCGGCGGGTCGCCCACCGAGGGCTTCCTCGCCAACGCCCCCACCGGGCCCTTCGCGAGCACCTTCAACAGCATCGCCGGAGCCGCCTGGGCCGACTGGCTGTTCATGGTCGGCCTGCTCGGCATCGGTGTCGCCCTCGTGCTCGGCATCGGCATGAGGATCGCCGCCGCCTCCGGTGCGGTCATGCTCGTCCTCATGTGGGCGGCCGTCCTGCCCCCCGCCAACAACCCCTTCATGGACGACCACCTGGTGTACGCGATGGTCCTCGTGCTCCTCGTGGTGCTCCACGCCGGCGACGTGCTCGGGCTGGGCCGTCGCTGGCGGGACCTGCCCGGGGTGCGGGCACTGCCCGTCCTCCACTGACCCGACGACGGGCCCGGCCGTGAGGACGGCGGGGTCCCGGGCAGGCACCCGGACGGCCGGCCCCCTTCACCGGCCGTCACGCAGCCGCCGTCACCCACAGGGTGGCGGCGGCTGCGCCGTCGTGACGGGGGCCGCACGTACCCTGGCGACGTGAGCGCGCGCCTCGACGGACCCGGCGGACCCGACGGCCCGGACGGCTCCGGGGGCCACGAGGGCCACGGCCACGTGCTCGCGGACCCGGAGACCGTCGACCCGGCGGACGGCTCCGGGCTGCCCGACCACAGCCCGTCCGGGGTGCTGCGCCACCGCGCCTTCCGGCGCCTGTGGGTGGTGCTCGGGCTGTCGAGCCTCGGTGACTGGCTGGGGCTGCTCGCCGTCACGTTCTTCGCGGCCGTCCTCGCGGGCTCCGCCGGCGACGCCGACCTGCTCGACCTCGGCTCGGTCGACCTCACGAGCGCGCAGGCGGGCGTCGCGGTCTCGCTCGTGTTCGTCGCCCGGCTCGCGCCCGCCCTGCTGCTCGGGCCACTCGCGGGCGTGCTCGCGGACCGCCTCGACCGGCGGACGACCCTCGTGGTGGGCGACGTCGTCCGCGGTCTGCTGTTCCTGTCCGTACCGCTAGTCGGCGAGCTGTGGTGGCTGTACGTGGCGACGGTGCTCGTCGAGGTGACGGCCCTGTTCTGGATGCCGGCCAAGGACGCGATGGTGCCCAACCTCGTGCCGCGCCGGCGCCTGGAGGCCGCCAACCAGCTCGGCGTCGTCGCCACCTACGGCACCGCACCGGTCGCCGCGCTGCTCTTCGTGGTCCTCGTGTGGCTGAGCAACATGCTCGACGACGTCCTCGGCGGCCTCGCCGACGCGCTCGTCAGCCCCGTCGACCTCGCGCTGTACGTCAACGGCGTCACGTTCCTCGTGGCGGCGGTCGTCATCGCCCGCCTCCCGCTGCCGCCCGGTGCACGCGGACCCGCGCTGCGCCACGAGGCCGCCCCCGACGCGCGCGCCGACGTCACCGACGACGGCATGCCCGGCGCGGCGCCGGCCAGGCCGTCGGTGTGGCGGCAGGTGCTCGACGGCTGGTCGTTCATCGCACGGACGCCGGTGGTCCGCGGGCTGGTCGGCGGCATGATCGGCGCCTTCGCGGCGGGCGGCTTCGTCATCGGCCTCGGCATCCCCTACGTCGCGCGCCTGGGGGCGGGGGCACCCGGCTACGGCGTCCTTTTCGGTGCGGTCTTCGTCGGCATGGCGCTCGGGGTCTGGCAGGGCCCCCGGACGCTGCGCGACGTGTCGCGCCGCCGCCTGTTCGGCGCCTCGATCGCGGCGGCGGGCGTCGTGCTCGTGGTGGTGGGGCTGTCCGCGGACATCGTGCTGTCGGTCCTCGTCGTCACGGTGCTCGGCTTCTTCGCCGGCCTCGCGTGGGTCACGGGCATGACGCTGCTCGGCGCCGAGGTCGACGACACCGTCCGGGGCAGGACCTTCGCCTTCGTGCAGACCGCGGTGCGCATCGTCCTCGTGGGCGTCATGGCCGCCGGTCCCGCGCTCGCGAGCGTCGTGGGCGAGCGCTCCCTCGACGTCACCGACACCCTGACGTGGACCTTCGGCGGCCCGGGGACCGTGCTCGCCCTCGCCGGCGCGCTCGCAGTGGTCGTCGGGGTGGTCACCTTCCGTCAGCTCGACGACCGCCCGGGGCTGTCGCTGCGCGCGGAGGTCGTGGAGGCGGTGCGTCGGGGGACCGGCGACCCGTTCGACGTCGAGCGGCCGCACCCCGGCTTCTTCCTCGTCGTCGAGGGCGGGGACGGCTCCGGCAAGTCGACCCTCGTCACCGCGCTGGAGCGCGTGCTGGTCGACGAGCTCGGGCACGACGTGCTGCTCACCCGCGAGCCGGGCGGCACGCCGCTGGGCCGCGAGGTGCGCCGGCTCGTCCTGGACCCCGGCGACCCCGCCCTCGGACCGGTGCCCCGCGCGGAGGCGCTGCTGTTCGCCGCGGACCGCGCCCAGCACGTGGCGACGGTCGTGCGGCCGGCGCTCGCGGCGGGGCGCGTCGTCGTGGGGGACCGCTACGTCGACTCCTCGGTCGCCTACCAGGGTGCGCGCGGGGACCTCCAGGGGGCGGAGGTCGCACGGCTGTCGCGGTGGGCCACCGACGGGCTGCGGCCGGACCTCACCGTCGTGCTCGACATCGACCCGTCGACCGCGCGCGGACGTCTGGAGGAGCGCGACGGCGCCGACGGCGCCGACCGGCTGGAGTCGGCGGGGGCGGACTTCCACGCCCGCGTGCGCCGGACCTTCCTCGAGCGGGCGGCGCTCGACCCGCGCCGCTACCTCGTCGTCGACGCGTCCCGCCCGGAGGCCGAGGTCCTGCGCGAGGTGGACCGGCGGGTGCGGCGCATGCTCCCGCTGTCGCCGCGGCAGCGCGACACGATGGCCGAGCGGCTCGCCGCCGACGCCCGCCGCCGCGAGCACCGCGAGGCCCGCGCGGTGGAGGAGGCGTCCGCCGAGGAGGCCGTCCGGGCCGACGTCCGCGAGCGGCTCGCGGTCGACCGCCGGCGGCAGGAGCAGGCGGAGCGGGAGCGGCTGGCCACCGAGGCCGAGCGCATGCGGGCCCGCGCCGAGGAGCACCGCCGGCACCTGCACGAGGGCGACACCGACGTGCTTCCCGTGCTGGTGGACGCGCCGCCCACCGGGCAGCGGGACGGCGCCGGGGACGGCTGGGACGACTGGGAGGACTGGGACAGGCAGGACGGCTGGGAAGGGCAGGAGGACCGGGACGGGCAGGACGGCTGGGGCCGGGCCGGCGGCGGTGACGGGCCCGACGACGGTACGGGTCCGGGCGGGACCCGCCCGCACGTCATCGAGCTGCCCGGCACGAGCGAGGCCGAGCGGGGGGAACGCGGCCGGTGAGCGTCTGGGACGCGGTCGTCGGCCAGGAGCGGGCGGTGGCGACGCTGCGGCGGGCCGTCGCGCGACGCCTCGAGCCGTCGGGGCTGGCGCACGCGTGGCTCGTCACCGGCCCGCCCGGGTCGGGGCGCTCGGTCGCGGCCCGCGCCTTCGCGGCGGCCCTGCAGTGCCCCGACGACGGGTGCGGGCGCTGCCCCGACTGCATCGAGGCGCTCGCCGGGTCCCACCCCGACGTCACGGTCCTCGCCACCGACGAGATGCAGCTGCGCAAGGACGTCGTCGTCCAGCTGGTGCGCCGCGCGGCCATGGCCCCGACGCGCGGCCGCCACGTCGTCGTGGTCGTGGAGGACGCCGACCGGCTGCGCGACGTCGCGGCCAACATGCTCCTCAAGGAGGTGGAGGAGCCGCCCCCGCACACGGTGTGGGTGCTGTGCGCGCCCTCGCCCGACGACCTGCTGCCCACCATCCGCAGCCGCTGCCGCCAGGTCGGCCTCGGCGTCCCCGCCGCCGACGCGGTGGCGCGGGTGCTCGTGGAGCAGCACGGCGTGAGCGCGGCCGAGGCGGCGTGGGCGGCGGCCGCGTCGCAGGGCCACATCGGGGTCGCGCGCCGGCTCGCCCTCGACCCGGACGCACGACGCCGTCGCCGCGAGGTCCTGCAGGTGCCGGGCCGGGCCGTGGGGGTGCCCGGCGCCGTCGACGCGGCGCAGGAGCTGCGCGAGATCGCCACCGAGGAGTCGACGGCCGCGGTCGAGGCGCAGCAGGAGCACGAGAACGCCGCGTGGCTGCGGGCGATGGGGGTGAGCGCTCCGGAGGAGCTGCCGCGGCAGGTGCGGGCGCAGTGGCGCGAGCTGCAGGAGCAGCACCGCCGGCGCGCGCGCCGCAGCGCGACCGACGGCCTCGACCGCGCCCTGCTCGACCTGCTGTCGCTGTACCGGGACGTGCTGCTCGTCCAGGCCGGCGCGAGCGTCCCGCTGGTCAACGCCGACCTGCGCGCCGACGTGGAGCGGCTGGCGCGGCGCACCCCGCCCGCGGACGTCCTGCGCACGTGCGACGTCATCACCACGACGCGCCGGCGCCTCACGCAGAACGCGGCCCTGCCGCTCGCGCTCGAGGGCATGACGCTCCGGCTGGGCGAGCCGGCGTGAGGCACGCGACCGCCTCCGGCCGGCCCGCGTCCGGCGCCGGACGCCTCCCGCGAGCGGCGCCGGCGGTGGTGCTCGCCGCGCTCGCCCTCGCCGGCTGCTCGCTCGCCGCCCCGCCCGACGCCGGCGGGGCCGGGCAGCCCGGGACCGCCGGCTCCGTGCCGCCGGTCACGGACCCCGCCGTCACCGCGGCGCCGGACGACGCCCTCGCCCCCTTCTACGCCCAGCGGGTGCAGTGGGGCCCCTGCGACGACGTCCGCCCGCCCGAGGGGCTGGAGCTCACGCGCCAGGAGTGCGGCACGCTCGAGGTGCCGCTGGACTACGACGAGCCCGACGGCGACACGATCGGGCTCGCGCTCGCCCGCCTGCCCGCCTCCGGCGAGCGGGCCGGCTCCCTCGTGCTCAACCCGGGCGGTCCGGGTGGGTCGGGTGTGGACTACGCGCTGCAGGCCGAGCTCGTCACGACCGACCGCCTGCGGGCCGCCTACGACGTCGTCGGCTTCGACCCGCGCGGCGTCGCCCGCTCCGCGCCGGTCGACTGCGTCGACGACGGCACGTACGACGCCTTCGTGGCCGCGGACCCGAGCCCCGACGACCCGCGCGAGCTCGACGCGCTCGAGGCTCTCGCGGGCGAGCTCGCCACCGGGTGCGGCGACGACCCCGTGGCGCCGCACGTCGACTCGGTGAGCGTCGCCCGCGACATGGACGTCCTGCGCGCGGCGCTCGGCGAGACGGAGCTGGACTACCTCGGCAAGTCCTACGGGACGGTCATCGGGGCGCTGTACGTCGAGCTGTTCCCCGACCGCGTCGGCCGGGTCGTGCTCGACGGGGCGGTCGACCTGACGCCCCGCGCACCGGACGACTTCACGCGGGCGCTGGAGCAGGCCGGTGGTTTCGAGGTCGCGCTCGAGGCGTTCGTCGCCGACTGCCTGCAGCAGGACGACTGCCCCCTCGCCGGTACGACGGAGGAGGGCGTCGGCCAGGTGCGGGCGCTGCTCGCCTCGCTCGACACCGCGCCCCTGCCCGCCGAGGGCGACGACCGCGAGGTCAACCAGGGGCTGGGTCTCGCCGGGCTGATCAGCCCGCTCTACAACTACGACCTCTGGCCCGGTCTCCGGCTGGCGCTCGGCCTGGCCTACACCGGCGACGGCTCGGTGCTGCTCCGGCTCAACGACTTCTTCCGCGAGCGGCAGCCCGACGGGTCGTACCGCTCGAACGCGGGCGAGGCCATCTACGCCGTCAACTGCCTGGACCGCGGTGGCGACCCGGTGCGCCGCGGCTCGGTCGGGCCCGACGACCTCGACCGGCTCTCCCGGGAGCTGACCGAGGCGGCGCCGACGTTCGGCCCGCAGCTCGCCTACGGCGCGCTGCCGTGCCTGGACTGGGAGCACACGGCCGTGCCGTGGCCCGAGGTCGACGGGCAGGGCGCGCCCCCGGTCGTCGTCGTGGGGACCACCCGGGACCCGGCGACGCCGATGGTGTGGGCGGAACGGCTCGCCGACCAGCTCGACACCGGGGTCCTCGTCCGCTTCGACGGCGACGGGCACACCGCCTACGGCCGCGCGGGCTCGGGGTGCGTCGACGAGCTGCTCGACGCGTTCTGGCTCGAGGGCGAGGTGCCGGCGGACGGGACGACCTGCGAGGCGGCCTACTGAGGCTGCGCCTCCCGGCTGGACCGGCTGCCGTCGACAGACCGCTCGGGCGACCCGCCGAGCGTGCCGTCGAGCGTCCCGTCCTGCGTGCCGTCGATGCTCGCCCCGCCTGGCGACGCGGTCGTGACCACCGCCGGCTCGACCGGGTCGCCGAGCGCGGGGCCGTCGACGGCGTCGACGCCGAGCGCCGCGAGCTCGTCGAGCAGCCGCTCGTCGGGCACGCCGGAGGCGACGACCTCGACGCCGAGCTCGTGGCCGAGGACGACCGCCGCCTTGAGGACCGCGAGCGCCGCGCTGTCGCGCTGGACCGCGCCCACGAGCGCGCCGTCGACCGCCAGGCTGCTCAGCGGCAGGCTCCGCAGGTGCGGCAGCGACGTCGGCCCCGTGCCGTGCCCCGTCACCCCGATCCGCACGCCGACGCGCCGTACTGCCAGCAGCGCCCGGGTGCACCGTTCCGGCTCGGCCACGAGCGTGCTCTCCTCGCACTCCAGCAGCAGCGAGCCCGGGCCCGTGCCGCTGCGTTCGAGGGCGGTCACGACCGTCCCGGGCAGGCGGGCGTCGAGGAGCTCGACCGCCGACAGGCGGACGACGACGACCCGTTCCCCGCCCGCCCCGTCGCCCCGTCCCCCGCCGCCGTGGCGTCCCGTGAGCGGTGCGGGCAGCAGGGGGAGGTCCGCGAGCGCGCGGTGCAGCACGTGGGTGGTGTGCTCGCGCACGAGTCCCGTGCGCTCGACCATCTCCAGCAGCTCCCGCGTCGGCACGTCACCCAGGCGGGGGTGGGTCCAGCGCGGCTCCGCGAGCCAGCGCAGCACGCGCCCGTCCCGCAGGTCCCGCACCGGGCGGTACACGCAGCGCACGCCGCTCTCGGCGAAGCCGGTGCGGAACTCCTCGATGACCCGCAGGTGCTCCGGCGTGGCGGTGTCCGCAGAGGACTCGTACAGCGCGACGCCGGTGCCGCGTCGCTTCGCGCGGTACATCGCGACGTCGGCGGCACGCATGAGGTGCGAGGCGTCGCCGGCGTGGTCCGGGTACGCGGCGGCCCCGACGCTCGTGCTCACGTGCAGGCTGATGTGGCCGAGGTCCACGGGCGGACCGAGCAGCGCCGCCACCGCCCGCGCGCGCTCCAGCAGCTCCTCGCCGCGGACGCCGGGCAGCAGCACGGCGAACTCGTCGCCGCCGAGCCGGGCCACGAGCTCCTCGCCGCTGGTCGCGCCCTGGAGGCGGCGTGACACCTCGACGAGCAGGGCGTCGCCGACGGGGTGCCCGAGCGCGTCGTTGACGTCCTTGAAGCGGTCGAGGTCGAGCATGAGCAGCCCCACCGGCCGGCCCTCGCGGGTCGTCGCCGCGCGCAGCGACTGGTCCAGGCGCCGGCGGTTCGGCAGGCCGGTGAGGTCGTCGGTGACGGCCTGCACGCGCACGACCGCGAGCTGCCGCGTCTCCTCGACCGTGAGCGTGATGCGCAGCAGCGCCGCCGCGACGGTCCCCGCGGCGAGGACGAGGGCGAGGAGGCTGAGGCGCTGGAAGTGCTCGAGCACGAGCAGGACGAGCGCGGCGCCCGCGAAGGCGAGCGGGACGACGAGCGTGGCGAGGCTGCGGTCCGCGGCGTGGCGGGCGGTGCGTGGCCGCAGCCACGCCGCGCCCGCCTGCAGGCCGAGGGCCGCGAGCCACATCGCGTCCACGGGACCGCCGTCGGTGTAGCCGTCGGTGGCGCTGAGGAACGCGTAGACCGTGTCGGCGGCCGCGAACAGCAGGCCGCCGAGCACGAGCGCCCACCACTGCCGGCCGACGCGCCACCCCAGGACCGCCAGCGCGGCGCCCGCGGTCCCGAGCAGCACGAGCGCCCCCACCGGGTAGGCGAGCGTCGCCACGGTCTCCGGCCCGCCGCCCTCGGTCGCCGCGAGGATCGTGTCGAAGGACACCGCCGCGGTGGCCGCGGCCGCACCGAGCCCGACCACGACGCCGTCGACGGCCGTGCTGCGGCTCACGTCGCGGGCGTGGCGGCGCAGCAGGGCGACGAGGAAGGCGACCGCCAGCACGTAGTACGCGAGCCAGAGGCCGTCGGCCGGCGACGGGTACGGCTCAGGGTCGAGCCCGACCACCCAGAAGCTGTACGTCACGTCGCCGGCCGTGTAGACGCAGAGGGCGAGCGCGTTCAGCGACCACAGCCGCCGCTCGCCGCGGACGAGCACGACGCGCAGGACCGCTAGCGCCGCCGCGCCGAGCGCCAGCGCGGAGTACAGCCACGTGTCGAGCGCCTCGCTGCGGGAGTCGCGGCCGACGAGCACCGTCGTGGCGACGAAGACGGCGAGGCCGACCAGCCAGGCGACCGCGAGGGCGGCGACCAGCGCCCGGCCTCGTGCGGGCGCGACCACGGCGGACGGCATCCGCGTCCTCCCTTCGGTGCACCCGGGCGCTGGGGGTCAACCTCGGGGGCGGGACGCCCCGGTGTCAACGCCCCCGTCCACGTGGTCGTGTCCCTCGGTGTCGCCGCCCACGTGGTGCTGGCCCCGACGCGGTGCCGTGCTGGCCCCGATGTGCCCTGTATCGCCCGGCGGTCATGCTGCTCCTGGTCGGCAGGACGAGGAGGGCGCGATGTCGGCACGGGCGATGGTGAGCACGCACCTGGTGCAGGCCGACGGGTGGTGGGCGCGGGACCGCGGTGCGCGGCCGCGGGGGTGGTCCCTGCACAGGCGGTCCCTGCGACGGCCCGCCGACGTGACCGCCCCGGCTGCGACGCAGGACCCGGCCACCCGGGGTCCGTCGGCGAGGGAGGCAGCGACGTCCGTCGCCCCGGCTGCGGCCCTCGGGGCGCCGGTGCCCTCCCCGCGGCACCGCGTGCTCGTCGTCGACCTGCGGGAGCCGACGCCCGAGGCCGCCGTGGACGCCGGGGTGGACGCCGGGGTGGGGGCCGGGGTGGGGGCGGGTGGACCGCGGCACCGCCGCTGACCCTCTACACTCGTCAGCGGTCGCACGCGCGCGTGCGCCGGCCGCCTTAGCTCAGTCGGCAGAGCGATTCACTCGTAATGAATAGGTCCGGGGTTCGATTCCCCGAGGCGGCTCCCAGGTGGAGGTCCGGCCCCCGCGACGTGCGTCGCGGGGGCCGTGTCGTGTCCGGCGACCGGTGGGTCCGCGCTCCCGGCCGGGTCGCACGACCGTGCCGACCCCCGGAGGAACCCTTCAGGCTGCTGCTGTCGTCCGGTGGCGTGACGAACGCCGAGGCCCACGCTGCGCTGGTCCGCCTGCTCGGCCGGCCCGTCGACGAGTGCGTCGCGCTCGTCGTGCCGACGGCGCGGTGGGGGCACCCGCTGTGCGGTCCCGGCACGCCGCGGTGGACGACCGCACGCTCGGGCTGGTCGACTTCACGCTCTTCCCGCACCTCGACGCTGTCCCGACGAACACCATGGCGGCGGCGGAGTCGAGGGCGGCCGGCATGGGGGTCCCGGCCTACGCCGTTGGCGAGCAGACCGCGCTCGTCGTCGACGACGGCGTCGTCGAGGTCGCGTCGCGGGGGCGGTGGCGGTCCCGGTCGCGTCGGGCGACGCCGCCTCGCCCGGGCCCGCCTCGCCCGGGGCCGCCTCGCCCGGGGCTCAGCCGCCCGTCGCCGAGAAGTGCATCCAGTCCTTCGAGGACCGGTAGTCCCCGCCCCAGCCCCATGCCGCGTCGGCGAAGGCGCGCTCGACGACGGAGCCGGGCACCACCATGCCGGGCAGGTCGCGGGATCGGTCGGTGTAGGAGGTGGCGAGCTCCGGGATGACGACGCGGTCGCCGCCGGTGCCGCGCTCGTACGGGTTGTGGAACGGGTTGACGTCGAGGGCGCGCCCGTACGCGTGCTGTGACCACCCGCTGCCCCCGGTCACCGGACGGCACACGAAGGCCGACGTCACGTTGCCGTCGCCGGTGGGTGCCGCGTCCAGCTCGTCGGCGCGGACGACCCGCACCTCCTCCAGCGGGAACCGCTCGGCGTGCATGGCCCGGAACGCGCCGACGACCGCGTCCACCGCGTCGGCGTGCAGCAGCAGCTCGCCGGTGTGCGGCCGGCCGTCGAAGCCCCAGAACGCGACCCGCACGTACCGGAGGTCCTCGACCCCGACGGGGCACGCGGGCTGCCACGTCGAGCGGGCCAGCACGTCGTCGGGGACCTGCTCCACGGAGGCGTGGAACTGCCCGTCGGACGGCGGGGGCAGCCGGTCGACCGTCACGATGCGCCGGTCCCTCAGCTCCGGCGGGGTCTCCTGCGGGGCGACCGGGCCGCCGCCCGGCGGGGCGAGGGCCCGCGTGCCGAGCCAGTCCGGCGCCGGCGTGGCCGTGGTACCCCCGCCGGGGCCGGCCCCGGCGACGGGGCGCGACGGGGACGCACCGGGCCCGTTCGTCGCACCGCCCGTCGGTGCGCCGGGTGACGGCGGCGTCGCGCCCCCGACCGTCGACGACGGCCCGCTGCCGGCCGGTACGGACGGCTCGCGCGTGGCCACCGAGGTGGCCGGGGACGGCACGGGCGGACCGGCGACCGGCTCGCTCGGCCCGGCCGTCGAGCGCGGTGACACCGCGGCCGTCGCCGGGCCCGACGACCCGGCTCCCGTGCCGCAGCCGGGGAGCAGGAGGCACAGCACGGCCGCGAGCGCGACGCCCGCCCGGTGCGGACCACGGCCGCGCGCGCCGACCCCCGGTGCGCCCCTCACCCCGACGACGGTACGCGCCGGGTCCCGCTCGCCGAGCGGCACTGTCGCGGCACTGTCGCGGCACTGTCGCGGCCACAACGACACCTCCGACGACCCTGCGCGGCGTCCGGCGACCGCCCGAGCGTCCCGGTGTGTCGTCGTGGTCGCCCGGGCGCGCCCGGGTGCCGCGAACGGGCCGGGTAGGGGTCCGTCAGCCGGCGGCGGGCACGATCCGGATTTCGCGCACGGCGCCGTCGCCGAGGGCGGCGAGCGCCTCCTGGTAGGCGGGGCTCTCGTAGCAGGCGACGGCGGCTTCGACGCTGTCGAAGCCGATGAGGGCGGTGCGCTCCGCGACGCCGTCCTCGAAGGCGGCCGCGGCCGTCCCCCGGGCGAGGAACGTGCCGCCGGCGTCGGCGACGGCGGGGCCGGCGAGGCGGACGTAGGCCGCGAGCCGCTCGGGGTCGCGGACCTGCCGCACGCAGTTGATCCAGTAGGCACCGGGCACGGGCCAAGCCTGCCCCACCCGCCCGCGGCCGGCCACGGGTCCCGCCGCGCGGCGCGCGGGCGGGGGGGCGTCAGCGTCCCGAGGCGAGGGCCAGAGCCGTGACGCCGTCGACCGGGTGGCCGAGGTGGTACCCCTGCGCGAGGTCGCAGCCGAGGCGCTGCAGCGCCTCGACCTGGTCGGGGCCCTCGACGCCCTCGCCGACGACGCTCAGCCCCAGGGCCCGACCGATGAGCACGACGAGCTCGGCCATGGACGTGCGGTCCGGGTCGCCCGTCAGGTGCTCGACGAACGACTTGTCGATCTTGAGGATGTCCAGGGGCAGGTCCTGGAGGTAGCGCAGCGAGGAGTACCCCGTGCCGAAGTCGTCGACCGCGACCCGCACGCCCAGCCCGCGCAGCCGTTCCAGCTGCTCGCGGCTGCCGTCGACGTCGGTGAGGAGCACCGACTCCGTGATCTCCAGCACGAGCCGGCTCGGCGGCAGGCCCGTCGTGGCGAGGACGTCGGTGACGGTCGCGGCGAAGCCGGTGTCGCGCAGCTGCACGGTGGACACGTTGACGCTCACCGTGGGTGCACCGCCGTCCGCGGCCGCGGGCCAGCCCGCGGCGGCGGCGCACGCCCGGCGCAGCACCCACGCGCCGATCTCGCGGATGCGGCCCGTCTCCTCCGCGAGCGGCACGAAGTCCAGCGGCGGGACCGCGCCACGCTGCGGGTGACGCCACCGCAGGAGCGTCTCGAACCCGGCGATGCGGCCGGTGCTCAGCCGCACGTACGGCTGGAAGACGACGGACAGCTCCTCGCGCTCGAGCGCGTGCTCGAGGTCGTTGCGCAGCTCCAGGCGGGCGAGCGCACGCGCGTGCACCTCCGGGTCGAAGACCGTGCAGCGGTCCTTGCCGGCGCGCTTGGCCTCGTACATGGCCGCGTCGGCGTCCCGCAGCACCTCGGTCGCCCCGGTGTCGGGGCCGGCGACCGCGAGCCCCACGCTCGCACCCAGCACGAGCCGCCGGCCGTCGACCGTCACGGGCTCGCGCAGGACGGCGGCGACCTGCTCGGCCACGGCCAGGGCGGCGTCGGTGCCCGGCACCGAGGGCAGCAGGACGGCGAACTCGTCGCCGGCGAAGCGCGCGACCGTGGCCGTGGCCGGGCACACCGCGACCAGGCGCGCGGCGACGGTCGTGAGCACCCGGTCACCTGCCACGTGCCCGAGGCTGTCGTTGACGGCCTTGAAGTCGTCGAGGTCCAGGAAGACCAGCGCGGGGCGCCCGCCGGCCCGCGCGGGCCGCCGGAGGGCGTCCTGGAGCCGCTCGGTGAGCCGCGTCCGGTTCGCCAGGCCGGTGAGGGTGTCGCTGTAGGCGAGCGAGCGCAGGTCGTCCTGCATCTGGCGCCGCTCCGTGATGTCGCGGACGAACGCGTTGTAGCGGCGTACCCCGCCCGCACGCGTCTCCCACAGGACGAGGTCGACCGGGAACTCCGAGCCGTCGGCCCGCAGGGCGGTCGTCTCGACGCTGCGCCGCACCACCGGACGGTCGGGCCGCCCGGCCAGCCGCCCCAGCGCCGCCGTGTGGGCCGCGCGCTTCGCGGGCGGCACGACGACGTCGGCGAACACCCGGCCCAGCACCTCCGCGCGGCGACGGCCGAACATCTCCTCCGCCCGCTCGTTCCACTCCAGCACGCGGCCGGCCTCGTCGAGGCTGACGAAGCCGTCCTGGGCCGTCTCCAGCACCGATCGGAGCTGCTGCTCGCTCACCCGCAGCGCCTGCTGGGACTCGCGGACCTCCGTGACGTCCGTGAGCACGCCGAACCACACGACGTCCGTCCCGTCGGGACCGCCGGCGCGGGCCGTGACGGCGTCCTGGATCCACCGCCACCGGCCGCTCGCGTCCCGCAGCCGGTACTCGCTGACGTGCACGCAGTCGACGTCCCGCCCCCACCCGGCCTCCGCCGCGAGGACGCGGTCGCGGTCCTCGGGGTGCAGCAGGCGCACCCAGGCGGACGGGTCGTCGAGCCACGTGGCGGGGTCGTGGCCCAGCACGTCGGTGAGGCGGGGGCTCAGGTAGTGCCACGCGCCGGCCTCGCCCGGCGCGGCGACGTAGGCGACGCCCGGCATCGTCTCGACGAGGACGCGGAAACGGTCCGTGGCCCCGGGCAGCGGCAGGGCCGTGCGGTCCCGACGCGGGACCGGCAGCCCGAGGCGCCGGGGTGGCGCGGTGGTGTCGCCCGGCTGCACGGCCCACTCCTCCCGTGACGCCGGGGTCCGGCGTCCTCGTCGCTGTCCCGTGCACGATCGGCAGGACGCGGGCCGGGATGAACGCGGTGCGTCACCCGCCGGGGCGGTGACGTCACCGGCTCACCCGTTCGCGCGGTAACGGCGGTCGCGACGGGACCGATGCTCGAGGTGACCGGGTCGTCGAGCGGCCCCAAGCGCAGGAGCGTCCACATGCAGGTCCGCACGTTCGTCACGAAGCACGCCGTCGTCCTCGCCGCCGCGGGCGTCCTGGTCGTGACGGGCTCGCTCGCCGCGTCGGCGCAGCTCGCCGAGCCGACCGAGCCGACGTCGGAGCCGTCGGCCGCACCCTCGGCGGAACCGACCGGGCAGCCGTCGGTGGACCCGTCGACCGAGCCCTCGGTGGAGCCGTCGGTGGAGCCGTCGGTGGAGCCGTCGGTGGAGCCGCCGGTGCAGCCGTCGATCGAGCCGTCCGTCGCGCCCTCGGTGGAGCCGTCGCCGGAGCCGTCGGAGGCGCCGGAGGAGGGCCCCGTCGGACCCGACGCCACCGGCCCCGCGGCGAAGGGCCTGTGCACCGCGTGGTCGAAGGGCGGCCTCGGGGCGTCCTCCGTCGCGCGCGCGAACCTCGTCGAGGCCGCCGGCGGCGCCGACGCGGTCGACGGGTACTGCGCGACCGTCCTCGCGGACCAGGCGGCCGGGCGGGGCTCGCGAGGCGAGGACGACATGGAGAAGCCCGCGAAGGCCGAGAAGCCCGCGAAGGCGGAGAAGCCCGGGAAGACGGAGAAGCCCGCGAAGGCGGCGAAGCCCGCGAACGACGGTGAGGCCGAGGAGCCGGTCGAGGTGGACGAGGCCTCCGACGAGGGCCCGAGGAGCGCCGGCGGCGGCGCGGGCGCCGAGGGCGGCACGGGCGGCGGCAGAGGCGGCGGCACGGGCGGCGGCAAGGACTGAGCCCGCGCGGTGTGGCGTGGTCGCCGCACGGCGACCACGCTGGGGCCCGTGACGGACCGCTCCTCGGACAGCACGACGGCCGACGAGGCGGTGCCCGGTGCGCGCGAGCGGCGGGTGCCCGGCGCGCGGGTCGGAGACGGCATCACCAGCCCGGTCGAGGTGGCGGTGACGGACGCCGGGCCGGAGTCGGGGCCGGCGGTCCTGCTCCTGCACGGCTTCCCCGACTCGCGGCGGCTGTGGCGGCACCAGGTGCGGGCGCTCGCCGACGCCGGCCACCGGGTCGTGGCGCCGGACCTGCGCGGCTTCGGCGACACCGACGCGCCCGACCGCGTCGGCGCCTACCGGCTCGGGCTCGTCGTTGACGACGTGCTCGCGGTCCTCGACGCCCTCGGCCTCGACCGGGTGGTCGTCGTCGGGCACGACTGGGGGAGCCTGGTCGCGTGGCGGCTCGCCGCCGCCCACCCCGAGCGGGTGCGGGCGCTGGTCGCGGTGAGCGTCGGGCACCCGGGGGCACGCGCCGCCGGCGGTCCCGCCCAGCTGTGGCGCGGCCTGTACGTGCTCGCCTTCCTCGTGCCGGGTCTCGCCGAGCGGCTGCTGCCGTGGCGGGGGTGGTGGCTGTGGCGCGCGCTCGCCTGGCGGGGTGCCCGGCCGGCCGACGAGCCCGACCTCGCCCGGCAGGTGGCGGACCTGTCCCGCCCGGGTCGCCTCGCCGCCGGGCTCGCCTGGTACCGCGCCAACGCGACGCCCGGCCGGCGCCGGCGGCGGGCCGGGAGCGCCGCGGTAGGTGCGCAGGGGCCCGGCGTGCGCAGGGGCGTGGTCGACCGTCCCGTCATGGGGGTGTGGTCCGACCGGGACCCCGCGCTCACCGAGCGGCAGATGACCGCCAGCGCCCGCTTCGTCACCGGCCCGTGGCGCTACGAGACGCTCGTCGGCGTCGACCACTGGGTGCCGGTGCGCGCGCCCTCGGCCCTCGACGCCCTGCTCCTGGGGTTCCTCGAGCAGCTGGAGGCGTGAGGGGCGGGACCCGCCGCTCAAGCCGGTCGCCCGTCGTGCCGATGGGGTCCCCATGGGGACCACCACGGTGCGACGACAGGGCCGGCTGTACGTGAGCCGCGGTGGTCGCACCGTCGGCTGGTACGACCTCTCCAGCGGCGACGTCCGCTCCGCCCCCGGTCACGAGCAGGCCGTCCGCGGGGCCGTCGACGACTGGGTGCGTCGCGAGAGCCCGCTGCGTCGCCGGCCGCTGCCGACCACGCTGCGCGCGGCGGGGGACCCGACCGCCGCAGCCGTCCGCGTCCCGGCACCGCGCGCGGCGTCCGAGCCGCTCGTGGAGGCGGCGCCGTCGCTGCGGCTCAACGAGCCCGGCGGTCCGGCGGCGCACCGCGCGCGCGTCCTGCTCGACCGTGCACCCCAGCCGCGGCGGCTGCTCGGCCGCTCCCGCCCGCCCCGGGAGGCGCTGCCCTGGCTGCAGGCCGCCCACGGCCAGCGCCTCGTGGGCGACGCCCTCGCCGGGCTCGGCCCCACCTGGCAGGTCCTCCACGCGGCCCCCCTCGGCGGCGGCGCCGTCGTGGACCACGTCCTGGTCGGGCCCGGCGGCGTGCTCGCCGTGACGACCCGCAGTCACGCCGTCCCGACCGCGTGGCTCGACGGGGACCGGCTGCGGGTGGGCGGCCAGCCGAAGACGTACGTGCGCGACAGCCGCCGCCGTGCCGCGGCCGTGGCCGCGGTGGTCTCCGGGACCCTGGCCGCGTCCGTGCCGGTGCAGCCCGTCCTCGTGCTCGTCGGGCCGCGCGCCGTGGACGTCCGCCGGCCCGCGGCGGGGGTCGCGGTCCTGCCGGGCGGTGGGCTGCTGGAGTGGCTGCGCGCCCGACCCGCGGTGCTCGCCTCCACCGACGTCGCCCGTCTGGCGGGCGTCCTCGAGGACGCCCGCCGCTGGCCGGGCCACGAGGACCCCGTCCGCTCCGCCGTCGCCTGACACGGCGACGGCCCGTGGCCGGGGAGGTCCCCCGGCGCACGGGCCGTGGCGTGCTCGCCGGCGGGTCGCGGACCCGCCGTGCCGCGCGGCTCAGCCGGCCGCGGCAGCCTTCAGCTTGCTGCCGGCGCTGACCTTGGCGGTCTTGGACGCCGGGATCTGGATGGTCTCGCCCGTCGCGGGGTTGCGGCCCTCACGTGCCGAGCGCGAGCCCTGCTCGAAGGAGAGGAAGCCGGGGAGGGTGATCTTGTCCTCGCCCTTGGCGACGACGTCGAACACGACGTCCTGGAAGGCCGCGAGCACCTTGTCGGCGTCGGCCTGCGAGACGCCCGACTTGTCGGCGACGGCGCTGATGAGCTCCTTGCGGTTCATGTGTCCTCCTGGTCGGGGTCGTCACGGCCCGACGGCGCGTTCGCCTGCTGGTCCGGCCCGTGACAACGGTCTTCACCGGCCACCGTAGGGGCATTTGCCCCGGGCGCCAGCAGGACACGGGGCGCGTCGCGGTCCTCGACGTGCCGTCGGGCCTCGCGCTGCCTAGCGTCGGGGTGTGGCTCCCGCGCAGCAGAAGTACATCGAGGACTCCTTCCAGCGTGACACGCAGTACATCCCCGACCGGGTGGTGGCCCAGCCCACCCGGGACGGGGAGTGGCCGGTCGAGGCGGGCCGGTACCGGCTGGTCGTCGCCCGCGCGTGCCCGTGGGCCAACCGCGCCCTCATCGACCGGCGCCTGCTCGGCCTCGAGGACGCCATCTCCCTCGCCGTCGCCGGGCCGGTGCACGACGCCGACTCGTGGACCTTCGACCTCGACCCGGGCGAGGTCGACCCGGTGCTCGGCGTCCCGCGGCTGAAGGACGCCTACGAGAAGCGCTTCCCCGGCTACCCCAAGGGCATCACCGTCCCGGCGCTGGTCGACGAGCGCAGCGGCGAGGTCGTCACGAACGACCACCCGCAGCTCACGCTCGACCTGTCGACGCAGTGGATCGCGCACCACCGCGACGGCGCGCCCGACCTGTTCCCCGAGGAGCACCGCGAGGAGATCCTCGAGGTCGCGGACTCCTTCTACGAGGACGTCAACAACGGGGTCTACAAGTGCGGCTTCGCGGGGAAGCAGGCGTCCTACGAGCGCGCGTACGACGCGCTGTTCTCGCGGCTCGACGCCCTGAGCGAGCGGCTGGAGCGGCGCCGCTACCTCGTCGGCGACTCGATCACCGAGGCCGACGTCCGCCTGTTCACCACGCTCGCGCGCTTCGACGCCGTGTACCACGGCCACTTCAAGTGCAACCGGTCGAAGCTGACGGAGATGCCGGTCCTGTGGGCCTACGCCCGCGACCTGTTCCAGACCCCCGGCTTCGGCGACACGCAGGACTTCGTGCAGATCAAGCAGCACTACTACGCCACGCACCTCGACATCAACCCGACCGGCATCGTGCCGAAGGGGCCCGACGAGCGGGTGTGGGCGACCCCGCACCACCGTGAGGAGCTCGGTGGCAGCCCGTTCGGCGACGGCACGCCGCCCGGCCCGGTGAGCGAGGCGGAGGCGGTGCCGGCCGCGCACAACCGCGCGCTGGAGCTGCTCGGGCTGTCGCACCGCTGAGGCGGACCGGCCCGGGCGACCCGGCGGTCGCGGTCGCCCCGAGCCGTACCCTGGAGGCGATGACCGCCACCGACCTGCCGGCGCCCCCGGCGACCGACGCCGACGGCACCGCGCCGCTGGAGGCCGCCTCCCGCCGGCGCACCTTCGCCGTCATCAGCCACCCCGACGCGGGCAAGTCGACCCTCACCGAGGCGCTCGCCCTCCACGGTGGCGCGATCGGGCAGGCCGGCATCGTGCAGGGCAAGGGCGGTCGGCGGGGGGTCGTCAGCGACTGGCTCGACATGGAGAAGGCCCGGGGCATCTCCATCACCTCCGCGGCGCTGCAGTTCACCTACCGCGACCGGGTCGTCAACCTGCTCGACACCCCCGGCCACGCCGACTTCTCCGAGGACACCTACCGCGTCCTCACCGCCGTCGACTCCGCGGTCATGCTCGTGGACGCCGCGAAGGGCATGGAGCGGCAGACCGTCAAGCTGTTCGAGGTGTGCCGGCTGCGCGGGCTGCCCATCGTGACGGTCGTCAACAAGTGGGACCGGCCGGGCCGGGAGGCGCTGGAGCTGCTCGACGAGTTCCAGACCGTCACGGGCATGGTCCCGACGCCCGTGCTCTGGCCGGTCGGCATCGGCGGGGACTTCCGCGGCCTGCTCGACCTGCGTGATGGCACGCCCGCCGAGGCCGCCTACATCGCCTTCGACGAGGGCTCCGGCGGGGCGACCCGTACGACGTGGACGCCCATGTCGCTGCAGGCGGGCCTCGACCGCGACGGCGACCTCCTCGCGACCGCGCAGGAGGAGGTCGAGCTCGTCCTGGACAGCAACGGCCGCCACGACGACGCCACCTTCCGGGCCGGACGCACCACGCCGGTCGTCTTCGCCGCCGCCGTGCTCAACCGCGGCGTCGAGCAGCTGCTCGACCTGCTCGTCGACACCGCGCCCCCGCCCGCGGACCGGCCCGCGGCCGGCGGCGGCGTGCGCGCGGTAACCGAGCCGTTCAGCGGGCAGGTGTTCAAGGTGCAGGCCGGCATGGACGCGGCGCACCGCGACCACGTCGCCTTCATCCGCGTGAGCTCCGGACGCTTCCAGCGCGGGGAGAACGTCGTCAACGCCCGCACGGGCAAGGCCGTCGGCACCAAGTACGCCCACCGCGTCTTCGGCGGCACCCGCTCCGGGGTCGAGGACGCGTGGCCCGGTGACGTCGTTGCCATCGTCAACGCGACCGGCGTGCGGGTCGGCGACACGCTGTACTCCGGCCGCAAGGTCGAGTACCCGCCGATCCCGACGTTCGCCCCAGAGCACTTCGCGGTGTGCCGGGCCAAGGACCTCGGCCGCTACAAGCAGTTCCAGCGGGGCATCACCGAGCTGCACCACGAGGGCGTCGTGCAGACGCTGCGCTCCGACCTGCGCGGGGAGCCCGCACCGGTGCTCGCCGCGGTCGGGCCCATGCAGTTCGACGTCGTGCAGCACCGCATGGCCGGCGAGTTCGGCTGCGAGGTGACGCTGGAGCCGCTGCCGTACCAGATCGCCCGGCGCACGACGGCCGAGCACCGCGCGCTGCTCGACGCGGTGCCCGGCGTCGAGGTGCTGACGAGCCTCGACGGGGACCACTTCGCGCTCTTCCCCGACCGGTGGCGCCTGCAGCGCATCGAGCGCGAGAACCCCGACGTGGTCCTCGACGCGCTCGCGGCGGACTCGCTGGCCTGAGACGCGGACGCGCCCGGGCCCCTCGCGGGGCCGGACGCGTGCCCTGGGCGGCTCAGGCCGCGAGCCCGGCCGTCTCCCGGTCGGCGGCCCGGACGGGCTCGACCGCGAAGCCGTCGACGAGGTCGACCGCGACCGGGCGCAGGGCCGCGCACAGCCCCGTGATCCGGTCGCGCAGGACGCGCGCCTCGTGCCGGCGGACCCGGCCGTGGGTGAGGAACCAGCCGAGGTCCTCCTCGACGGTCGCGAGCAGGAACAGCTCACGCACCTGCCGCAGCACCGCGAGGGTCGCGTCGTCGGCCACCGCCTCGGCCCGGGCCACCGCCCGGTCGAAGCCGGCCGCGAGGAGCACGTCGGCGTGCGCGAGCCCGACGGCGACCATGTGCTGCTGGGTGGCGGCGGTCGCCCGGGCGGCCGCGGCCGGGTCGGGCAGCGCGCGGGCGTGGCGCAGCCGGGCCGCGAGCGAGGCGAGCAGGTGCTCGCGCCGCTCGTGCAGCAGCTCCGTCGCCGCGTCGCCACGCAGCCCGCCGCGGGCCAGCGGCGGCAGCCGGTCACCGAGGCGCAGGCGCAGGGCCCGCAGGGCCGAGCGCGCCTGCCCGGCCGCCCCCCGGGAGCGGGCGGCGAGGTCGCCGACGAGGTTCTTCGCGACCAGCTGGCACAGCACGGTGTTGTCGCCCTCGAAGGTGGCGAACACGTCGGTGTCGGCGCGCAGGCGCCCGAGCGGGCTGCTCGACAGGTAGCCCGCACCGCCGCAGGACTCGCGCGCCGTCTGCAGCGTGCGGACGGCGTGCCACGTGCTCGCGGCCTTGAGCGCGGCGGCGTCGGTCTCGAGCACCCGGCGCGCGGCCTCGTCGCGGCGGCCCTCGTGCACGGCCTGCAGGTCGGCGACGAGCTGCTGCTGCGCGAAGGCGACGGCGTAGGTCCGCGCGAGCGGCGGCAGCAGCCGGCGCTGGTGGGCGGGGTGGTCCAGCAGCAGGATCTCGTGCCCGGCCACCGGGTCGGTGAACTGGCGACGGCGGTCGCCGTGGCGCACGGCCGCGGCGAGCCCGACCTTCGTGGCGCTGAGGGCGGCGCCGGAGATGCTGACCCGGCCCCGCACGAGCGCACCGAGCATGGTGAAGAAGCGGGCGTTGCGGGACCTGATGTCGCTGGCGTACGTGCCGTCGGCCGACACCTGCGCGAAGCGGTCGAGCAGGGCCTCCCGCGGCACCCGGACCGAGTCGAAGGCGAGCCGGCCGTTGTCGACCCCGGCGAGACCGGCCTTGCCCCCGCAGTCCTCGATCGTCACGCCGGGGCACGGGCGGCCGTCGGGGTCGCGGATCGGCACGACGAGCGCGTGCACGCCGTGCTCCTGCCCGCCCACGACGAGCTGGGCGAACACCACGGCGGTGTCCCCGTCGCGCGCGGCGTTGCCGATGTAGTCCTTCCACGCGCCGCGGTCCGGGGTGTGGACGACGAACTCCTCGGCCTCGGTGTCGTAGGTGGCCGTCGTCCGCAGCGACGACACGTCGGACCCGTGGTCGCTCTCGGTCATGGCGAAGCAGCCCGTCACCGACATGTTCATGAGCCCGGGCACGAGACGACGGTGCTGCTCGGGTCCGCCGAGCGCCTGCACCGCCCCGCCGAACAGGCCCCACTGCACGCCCGCCTTGACGGTGAGGGAGAGGTCGCCCGTCGCGAGCATCTCGTAGGCGGCGACCGAGGCGCCCACGTCGTCCTGCCCGCCGAACTCGCGCGGGAACCCGAGCTTCTGCTGGGGCAGGTCCGCCATCCGGTGCATCGCCTCGAGCACCCAGGCCCGGTGCGCTTCGCGCTCCGCGTGCTCGCGGGGGGTGAACCACTCGGCACGGTGGACCTCGCGCAGCTCGGTGCGCAGCGTGTGGTGCTCACCGTCGAGCAGCCGGACCAGGGTGGGGACGTCGACCACGGGAACCGCCTCCTTCTACCTACGTCCACGTAGGTTACTCGACGGTAACATGGCGCCGGGAGTGCGTCGCGGCGGGCCGACCCGCCCGGGTCCGACCCGCATGGCGACGGCCGCCCCGGGATACCCCGGGGCGGCCGTGTCGGTGGGCCTGACGGGCGCGCGTCAGGACTTGAGGATGATCTCGTGGAGCGTCGTCGCCTCGGCGGTGACCTCGGCGGCGGCCTGCGGGATCAGCTCGGACTGCTCGACCGTCTCGCGCGCGCCGGAGGCGATGTGCGCGATCGCGGCCGCGATCTCGGACGTGACGGCGGACTGCTGCTCGATGGCGGCCGCGACCGTGTCCTGCGACTCGTTGATGCCGTCGACGAGGCTCGAGATGCGCGCGAGGGTGGTGACGGCCTCCTGCGCGGCGCGCTGGATGGCCTCGATGCGCTGCTCGATGTCGCTGATGGAGCTCGACGTGGTGCCGGCGAGCTGCTTGACCTCCTCGGCGACCACGGCGAAGCCGCGTCCGGCCTCGCCCGCGCGCGCCGCCTCGATCGTCGCGTTGAGCGCGAGCAGCTTCGTCTGGTCGGCGACCGTCGTGATGAGGCGGAGGAAGTCGCCGATCTCCTGGCTCGAGCGCTGGAGGTCCTCCATGCGTTGCACGCCCTCGCTGGTGGCGGCCATCGTCTCGCGGACCTGCGAGCCGACGTGCACCGAGGACTGCGAGATCGACCCGACGGCCGCGCGCATCTCCTCGGTCGCGGCGGCGGCGCTGTCGGCCTGCCCGGAGGTGTCGGCCGCGACCTCGAGGAGGCGCCCGGACACGGTGCCGATGCGCTCGGTGGCCTGCCGCACGTCGGCGAAGGCGGCGTCGGCGGAGGCGTTGCGGCCCGAGACGTCGTCCCACAGCACGACGAAGCCGAGGCGGTTGCCGGTCTGGTCGGTGATGGCGTTGATGCTCGTGCGCAGCGTCCTGCCGCCGAAGCCGAAGACGGCCTCGCGGGGCAGCTGGGCGGGGTCGGCGAGGATCCGGTCGATCCGCGCGGGGTCCTTGTGGAAGCGGTGGATGGAGCCGCCGAGCAGCTGCTCGACGCTCATGCCGAACGCCTGGCGGACCGCGCCGGAGATCTCCTGCACCGTGGTGCGCGCTCGACGGTTCATGTAGACGAGCGTGAGCGACAGGTCGGCGATGAAGCAGTTGCCGGCCAGGCTGTCGAGCGTCGCTCGCAGCGGGTTGCCCTCGTCGGCGAGGGCCGCGTTGATGTCGGCCTGCGTCGTCGACGGACGGAAGCCGTTCTGCAGGAGCTGGGCGAAGGTCATGGAGCGCCTCGTCGTCTCGGTGGGCCGGGCCGGTCGGCCCGCACCTGCCTCATCGGCCGCGGGGCCCGACACCTGAGCCCTCCCGGGCGATCCGTGCGCGCCAGGGGTTGACAGCGGGCGATCCGGGTACTCCGACCGCGCGCGGGCCGACGTCGCCCGGAGGTGGCCCCACCTCCGCGCCGACCGCGCGAGGGAGGACACCATGGACACCGCCACCGTCGTCACGGTCGTCGTGCTGGCCGTGCTCGTGCTCGTCGCGGTCGCCGTCGTCGGCCGCGCCGTGCGCCGCAAGGACGACCGGCGCCGCAGCGAGGAGCTGCAGGAGCGCTTCGGTCCCGAGTACGAGCGGACCGTGAGCGAGGCCGACGACCGCCGCGAGGCCGAGCGCGAGCTGCAGCAGGCGGCCGAGCGCCGAGACGGGCTCGACATCCGTCCGCTCACGAGCTCCTCGCGGGCGCGCCGCACCGAGCAGTGGTCGACCGTGCAGGCGATGTTCGTCGACGCGCCCGTCGAGGCGGTCGAGAGCGCCCGCAGCCTCGTGCTCGACGTCATGCACGAGCGCGGCTACCCCACCGAGGACACCGACGAGCGGGCGCGCATGCTCGCGGCGGACCGCGCCGACCACGGCGACGTCGTGGAGAACCACCGAGGGGCCGAGGCGTACCGGGAGCGCTACCGCTCCGGAGAGGGCGGCACCGAGGACCTGCGGCAGGCCTTCGTCTTCTACCGGCGGCTGTTCGACACCCTCGTCGACGACGTGGCCGACGCGCCGGGCGCCGCCGCGGCCCGGGACGGCGGGCCGGTGGCGGCCGGGCACGACGGGCGCGGCGACGACGGGCACGGCCACGACGAGCGCGGCCACGTCGGACAGGCCGACGACAGCCGGTCCGACGACCGCACCCACGAGGACCGGACGCACGCCGACCACCAGGCGGGCACGGCGAGGCTCGACGACGGCTCGACCGACGGCTCGACCGACGGCTCGACCGACGGCCGGCACCGGGCGGACCGCCCGCACGAGGTCGACGTGCGCGAGGCCGACGGCCTGGCTGCGCGCCCCGCCGGGGCCGGCTCGTCCGACGAGCGCCGCTGAGGCGGCGACCCGCCCGCCACAGCCACACCTGAGACGGCCCCCGCACGTCCCTCGTCGGCGGCGGGGGCCGTCGGGTGTGACGTCGTGGCCGCCCGACGGCCGGCGCGACCGAGGGCACCGGGGTCCGGGGCCCGACCGTCGCCCTATGCTCGCGGCCGTGACGGCGACGGGGGTCCAGCGGTGAGCGAGCTCGTACGACGCCCGGTCGGCACGACGCCGGACGGCGTCGAGGTCCACGCGCTCGACCTGTCCCATGGTCCGCTCGCGGTCACGGTGCTCACCTACGGCGCCCGGCTGCAGTCGGTCGTCGTGCCCGACCGCGACGGCCGCCCCGGCGAGGTGACGCTCGGCTACGACGACCTCGCGGGGTACCTCGGGGACCGGGCCTTCCTCGGCGCGACCGTCGGGCGCTACGCCAACCGGATCGGCGGCGGGCGGTTCACCCTCGACGGCACTGAGCACCGGCTGCCGCAGAACCACGGCACCGCGACCCTCCACGGCGGCGCGGACGGCTTCCACACACGGGTGTGGGACGCCGAGGAGGCCGCCGACGGCGTCGCGCTGCGGCTCCGCAGCCCCGACGGCGACATGGGCTTCCCGGGGGCCGTCGACGTGGCCGTCACCGTCACCCTCGACGACGACGGCCTGCGGCTGGCGTACGAGGCGACGACCGACGCCCCGACCGTCGTCACCCTCACGAACCACGCGTACTGGAACCTCGCCGGTCCGGGCACCGGCACGGTCGACGACCACGTGCTCACGGTGCCCGCGGCGCGCTACCTGCCCGTCGACGACGCGTTCGTGCCCCTCGGCGACCCGGTCCCGGTCGAGGGCACGGTGTTCGACCTGCGCGACGGCGCGCGGCTCGGCGACCGCGTGCGGCACGGCGACGAGCAGCTGCGCCTGGCCGGCGGGTTCGACCACTGCTACGTGCTCGACGGGGCCGACAGCGGTGACGACGGCGCCGACGGCCTCGCGCTCGCCGCCCGCGTGCACGACCCCGCGAGCGGGCGCACCCTCGAGGTCCGCACCGACGAGCCCGGCCTGCAGGTCTACACCGGCAACCAGCTGCCCGGCACGGTCGCCGGCCGCGACGGGCGGGTCATGCGGCAGGGCGACGGGCTGTGCCTGGAGACCCAGCACTGGCCGGACTCGCCGAACCGTCCCTCGTACCCCTCGACCGTGCTCCGCCCGGGCGAGGTGCTCCGCTCCACGACGCTGCACACCTTCGGCACCACCTCGTAGGCGGCGGCCCGCCGATGAGTCCTGGCGGGACCGGTGGTCGAAACGGTCGTGACGGACACCCACGGGCTCGAACCGGTCGCCGACGGCGTGCTGGTCCACCGCAGCGCCCTGCTCGCCAACAACGCCGTCGTCGTCGACGGCCCGACGGGTGTGCTGCTCGTCGACCCCGGCCTCACCGCGAGCGAGCTGACGTGCCTCGCCGACGACCTCGCGCGCAGCGGCCGGCGCGTCGTCGCGGGGTTCGCCACGCACCCGGACTGGGACCACGTGCTGTGGCACGAGGCGCTCGGCGACGTGCCGCGCTACGGGACCACCCGCTGCGTCGAGCAGGTCCGTTCGCTGCGCGCCGACCCGGCCTGGCGCGAGCGCGTGGCCGAGGGCCTGCCGTCCGAGATCGCCGACGAGGTGCCGGTCGAGCTGTACGGGCTGCTCACCGCGCTGCCCGCCCGGGCGACGCGCGTGCCGTGGGACGGCCCGCCCGTGCGGGTGATCGAGCACCCCGCGCACAGCCCCGGCCATGCCGCCCTGCTCGTGGAGGACGCGGGCGTGCTCGTGGCCGGCGACATGCTGTCGGACGTCCTGCCGCCCATGCCGGACGACTCCGACGACCCGCTCGGGGAGTACCTCGCGGGCCTGGACGCCCTCGACGGGGTCGCCGACCGGGTGCGTGCGGCGGTGCCCGGGCACGGCTCGGTAGCGGTGGGCGAGGAGGTGCGGGCGCGCCTGGCGCTCGACCGCGCCGTCGTCAAGGCCCGGCGCGACGGGCGGTCCGTCGCCGACCCGCGGGTCGACTCGCCCGCGCCGGGGTGGGAGTGGGTCACGGACGCCTTCGGTCCGGGCGCGCTCAGCCGGCCGGAGGGCTGACGAGCACCGAGAGGCACGTGACGCCGCACTCGGCCTTCTCCAGCTCGTCGATCTCGACCGGGTGCGCCTCGAAGCCGAGCGTGCGGACCATCGCCGCGGTGCGCGGGGCGGCGGCGGACACCACGACCCGGTCGCCGCTCAGCAGCAGGTCCGCCCCGGCGGGCTCCGGCGCCTCCACGACCTGCAGACCCGCGGCCTCGAAGGGCGCCGTGTCGAGCCACGACGTCACCGCGACCACGGTGCCGTCGGGCAGGGCCGTCGCGCCGCTCTTGAGGTGCAGGCAGCCGGTGACCGTCACGGGCACGACCGTGCGGCCGAGCGGGGCCAGCGCCTCCTCCAGGGCCGCGACGCCCGCGGCGTTGGTGCGCCCGCCGAGCCCCACGAAGACGGTCGGGCCGACCTGCAGCACGTCGCCGCCGTCGAGGGTCGCGGGCTCGCTCATCCGGACCGTCCGCAGCCCGAGCCCCTCGAGCGCGGCCCGGACGGAGTCGACCTCGCCGCGCCTGCTCGCGGCGCCCGGCCGGGTGCAGACCGCGAGGTCGTCCACCACGACGGCCGCGTCCTCGACGAACGTGCCGTCCGGGTGCTCGGGCGCCGCGGCCACCTCGATGACGTCGTGCCCCAGCCGCCGGAGCAGGTCGACGTAGCCCGCGTGCTGCGCCGCCGCCCGCTCGGGGTCGATGGCGACGCGGTCGAGGAAGCTGAGCTCGGCCTCGGCGAGCCGGGGCGAGACGGGGCGGACGAGGGCGAGCGGCAGGGTCACCGGCGCAGCATGCCCCACACGCGTCGCACGAGGAGCGCGCCCACCCCCGCGACGAGGCCGTTCGCCGCCGAGGCCAGCAGCACGGTGACGAGCGCCGGCCAGCCCGCCGTCACGCCGCCGAGCGGGGCGAGCAGCACGAGGCCCGGCGTGAGCAGGGGCGCGACGGCCTCCGCGGGTCGCCACACGAGCGCGAGCAGCGCGACGGGGAAGGGCAGCAGCGCCCCGATCACCGCCGCGGTCCAGAAGAGCCGTTCGTTGCTCACGCCGGTGGGACGCGCGGTGGGCCCCTCCCGGTTCCGCACGACTCAGCCGCCCGGGCGCTTGTTCACCATCGTGAGCAGGGTGTACGTCGCGCACAGCTCGTCGCGGTCGTTGGTGACCTGCGCGTCCCAGCGCACCTCGCCGTAGTCGGCGTGCTCGCGCGGGTTGAGCGCCTTGCACGTGAGGGCGACCCGGATCCGGTCGCCGACCCGGACCGGCTCGGTGAAGCGCAGGTTCTCCAGGCCGGTGTTCGCGAGCACCGGCCCGGGCGCCGGGTCGACGAACAGCCCGGCCGCGCGCGACAGCACCCAGTACCCGTGCGCGACGATGCCGCCGAAGATCGGGTTCGCGGCGGCGGCCTCGGGGTCGGTGTGGGCGTAGAACGTGTCGCCGGTCATGGCGGCGAAGGAGTCGATGTCCTCGGCCGTCACGTCGTGCCAGCCGGACACGAACCCGTCGCCGACCGTCAGCTCCGCCATCGACCTCCGGAACGGGTGCGGGCCCTCGGTGCGGCGGACCGAGCCCGCGACCCACTGCCCGGTGACGGCCGTCAGCATGTCGGGGGAGCCCTGGACGGCGGTGCGCTGCATGTGGTGGAACACCCCGCGGACGCCGCCGAGCTCCTCGCCGCCGCCGGCGCGACCGGGACCGCCGTGCACGAGGTGCGGCAGCGGGCTGCCGTGCCCGGTCGACTCCGCCGCGTCGTCGCGGTCGAGCACGTGGATCCGGCCGTGGTACGCCGCGGACCCGAGCACGACGCTCCGCACGAACTCCGGGTCGTGGCTCACGACGCTCGCGACGAGCGAGCCGCGGCCGAGGGCGAGCAGGTCGACGACCTCCTCGGCGCTGTCGTAGGCCATGAGCGAGGCGACGGGCCCGAACGGCTCGACCTCGTGCGCGGCGCTGCGGCGCGCGTCGCCGGCGCGCAGCAGGACCGGCGCCATGAACGCGCCGCGCTCGAGGCCGTCGACCACCGTCGGCTCCAGCGAGCCGTGCACGACGGTGGCGTCCACCGCTATCCGCCGGACGGCCTCGCGCACCGCGTCGCGCTGCTCGAGGTCGACGAGGGCGCCCACCCGGGTGGCGGGGTCCCTCGGGTCGCCGAGCGGGGCGCCGGCGAGCCGCGCGGCGAGGGCTTCCTCGACGTCGGCCAGGAGCGACGACGGCACGAACGCCCGCCGCACGGCGGTGCACTTCTGCCCCGCCTTGACCGTCATCTCCCGGGCGACCTCCTTGACGAAGAGGTCGAGCTCCGGCGTGCCGGGGGTCGCGTCCGGGCCGAGGACCGCCGCGTTGAGCGAGTCGGCCTCGGCGGTGAACCGGACCCCGCGGTGGACCACGGCCGGGTGGGCGCGCAGCACGGCCGCGGTCTCGGCGGAGCCGGTGAAGCCGAGCAGGTCCTGGGCGTCGAGGGCGTCGAGCAGGCCGTCGGGAGCGCCCACGAGCAGCTGCAGCGCGCCCTCGGGGAGGATCCCGGTCCCCAGCGCCAGCCGCACCATCCGCTCGGTGACGTAGGAGGTCTGCTCGGCCGGCTTCACGATGCTCGGCACCCCCGCGACGAGCGCGGGCGCGAGCTTCTCCAGCGCGCCCCAGACCGGGAAGTTGTAGGCGTTGACCTGCACGGCGACACCGCGCAGCGGCGTCCACACGTGCTGGGCGAGGAACGTGCCGCCGCGGCTCACCCGCTCGACGGGCCCGTCGGTGGCCACGACGTCGTTGGGCAGCGTCTTCCGCGCCACCGACGACATGCCGAGCATGGTGACGATGCCGCCGTCGACGTCGACCGCGGTGTCCCGCGCCGTGCAGCCCGTCGAGTACGACAGCTCGTACAGCTCCTCGGTGTGCTGCTTGAGCGCGAGCGCGAGCTCCTTGACGAGCATGGCGCGCTCGTGGAACGTCAGCGCCCGCAGGGCGGGACCGCCGACCTCGCGGGCGTGCCGGACCGCGTCGGCGGCGGCCACGGGCCGCTGCGAGATGCGGGCGACCTCCACGCCGGTCGCGGCGTCGAGCAGGGGGGCGCCCTCGTCGTCCGGGGTGCGCCACGCGCCGGCGACGTAGCTCTCGAGCACGGCCACGGGTCTCCTTCTCAGCGTTCCAGCAGCAGCGAGACGCCCTGCCCGACCCCGACGCACATGGTGACGACGGCGCGGCGGGCGTCGCGGTGGGCGAGCGCGCGTGCGGCGGTGAGCGCGAGCCTGGCCCCGCTCATGCCGAGCGGGTGCCCGATCGCGATGGCGCCGCCGTGCGGGTTGACGTGCTCGGCGTCGTCCGGCAGGCCCAGCCCGCGCAGCACGGCGAGGACCTGTGCGGCGAACGCCTCGTTGAGCTCGACGAGGTCGACGTCGCCGATCCCGAGCCCGGCGCGCCCGAGCAGCTTCTCGGTGGCCGGCACCGGGCCGACACCCATGACGCGGGGCGGGACCCCGGCGCTCGCGGCCCCGCTCACCCGCGCGAGGGGCTCCAGGCCGTGCCGCTCGACGAAGGCCTCGCTCGCGACGAGCAGCGCCGCCGCACCGTCGTTGACCCCGGAGGAGTTGCCGGCGGTGACGCTCCCGCCGGCGCGGAACGCCGGCCGTAGCCGGGCGAGCTGCTCGGCGGTCGTGCCCGGGCGGGGGTGCTCGTCGGCCTCGACGACGACGGGCTCACCCTTCCGCTGGGCGACGGGCACCGGCACGACCTCGCCGTCGAACCACCCC
Organism: Aquipuribacter sp. SD81; assembly: GCF_037153975.1. Taxonomy (NCBI): domain Bacteria; kingdom Bacillati; phylum Actinomycetota; class Actinomycetes; order Micrococcales; family Intrasporangiaceae; genus Aquipuribacter; species Aquipuribacter sp. SD81. The sequence continues at coordinate 77,221 of NZ_JBBAYJ010000004.1, read as the reverse complement.
GCGTCCCGCGCCGCGCCGTAGCGCTGCTGCGAGCGCAGGGCGTACGCGTCCTGGTCCTCGCGGGCGACGCCGTGGTCCTCGGCGACGTTCTCGGCGGTCTCACCCATCGAGTCCGTGCCGTACGCCTCGCGCATGCGGGGGTTGACGAACCGCCAGCCGATCGTCGTGTCGTGCACCTCCGCACGCCGGTCGAACGCGGTCTCCGCCTTGCCCATCACGAACGGGGCGCGGCTCATCGACTCCACGCCGCCCGCGACGACGCAGTGGGCCTCCCCGGTGCGGACCATGCGCGCGGCGTGCGCGACGGCGTCGGCGCCGGACGCGCACAGCCGGTTGACGGTGATCCCGGGGGTGGTGTCGGGCAGCCCGGCGAGCAGCAGCGCCATGCGGGCGACGTCGCGGTTGTCCTCGCCGGCCTGGTTCGCGCAGCCGAGGACGACCTCGTCGACCGCGTCCCAGTCGACGCCGGGCTGCCGCTCGCGCAGCGCGGTCAGCACGTGCGCGGCGAGGTCGTCGGGGCGGACGGCCGCCAGGGCGCCGCCGTAGCGGCCCACGGGCGTCCGGACGCCGTCGACGAGCCAGGCGGTGCTGCTCTCCTCGGTCACGGGTGACCTCCTCGGTCGTCCGGGTCGGCGACGGGGCCGACCGTCCTCGTGCGTCCCCGGACCTCGGCGACGAGGGTGCCGTCGGCCCGTCTGACGGTGACGTCGTACACGCCGTTGCGCCGCCCCGAGCCGTATCGCGCCCGTTCCACGGCCTCCGCGACGATCACGTCGCCGACCCGACCGGGGGAGCACCACACGACGTCGAGGCCCGAGCCGACCGTCAGCGGCCCGTGGCTGTTGCACGCGACGGCCATGGCCGTGTCCGCGACGACGCACACGACGCCGCCGTGGACGATGCCGAAGCCGTTGAGGAGCTCCTCGGTGACCTCCGCGCGCACGACGCCGCGGCCCGGACCGGCCTCGACCAGCTCGACGCCGAGCGCGGTCGACACCCGGTCCGCCGCGAGCATCGCGCGGGCGCGCAGGGTCGCCGCGACCCGGTAGCGGCCGGTCGGCTCGGCGGCGTGCAGGGCGTCGAGGACGCCGACCACCCAGGCGTCGCCGAGGTCCTGGCCCCACGCGAGCGGGCCCGCGGGGTGCCCGGCGCCGAGCTCCATCGCGCGGTCGACGTCCGCGCGGCTCGCGACGCCCGCCTCGGCGGCGTCCTCCGCCGCGTTGACCAGCGCGGCGGCCGTGCGCGCGACCACCAGGCCGGGCACGTCCGGCAGCGGGCTCAGCGCCACCCCCGCGGGCGACAGCACCGCGGCCAGCGCGCCCAGCGCGCCCGGCGGGCAGCCGGGGGAGGCGGTCGCGCCGACCCGGGTCACCGCGTCCCAGTCCCGGGCCGCGTCGAGCAGCACGACGGGGCGGCCGGTGGCCGTCTCCACGTCCGCCGCCGTCCGGCCGTCGGTGAGCCGGACCTCGACGGCGGCCGGGTCGGCGGGACGCGACCAGCCGGTGCGGGCCGCGAGCCCCGCCAGGCCGGGTCCCGCCACGAGCGCCGGCGTCGTGGTGCCGTCGCCCGTGCCGGCGGGCTCCACGGTGGCCGGTCCGGGGGGTACGGCGCCCTCGGTGTGGTCGAAGAACCCGAGGCCGCTCTTGCGGCCGAGGTGCCCGGCCGCCACGAGCGCGTCCTGGACGCTCGACGGCTCGAAGCGCGGGTCCTGCCCGAAGCCGTGCCACACCGAGCGGTTGACCGCGGCGTTGACGTCGTGGCCGATGAGGTCGGTGAGCGCGCACGGGCCCATCGGGAAGCCGCCCGCGCCCGTGAGCAGCGCGTCGACGGTGGCGGGGTCGAGGCCGTCGCGGTCGGGGCGGGCGAGCAGCCGGAACGCCTCGCCGTAGAACGGCCTGGCCACCCGGTTGACGACGAAGCCGGGCGTCGAGGCGCACAGGACCGGCTCCTTGCCCCAGGCCCGCACGAGCTCGAGGGCCCGTCGCACGGTCGCGTCGTCGCCGGCGTCGGTCCGCACGACCTCGACGAGCCGCATGAGCGGCGCCGGGTTGAAGAAGTGCAGGCCCACGACCCGCTGCGGCCTCGCGGCGGTCGCGGCGAGGTCGGCCACCGACAGCGAGGAGGTGTTCGTGCCGACGAGCGCGGTCGGCGCGACGACCGCCTCGAGGTCGGCGAGCACGCGGCGCTTGACGTCGAGGTCCTCCACGACGGCCTCGACGACGACGTCGCAGGCGGCGAGGTCGGCCACGGCGGCCACCGGGCGCAGCCGCGCGACCAGGGCGTCGGCGTCCTCGCGGCTCGTCCGCCCCTTCGCGACCGAGCGCTCGAGCCGGGCGGCCACCGCCTCGACGGCGCGCTCGGCGGCCCCGGACCGGGCGTCGAGCAGCAGGGTCGGGTGACCTGCCGCCGCGGCGACCTGGGCGATACCCGCGCCCATCGTGCCCGCGCCCACCACGCCCACCTCGACCACGACGCCGGGGGCGGCGCGGGAGGTCACGTCGTCCTCGGACGTCACCGGCGCCTCCTCGCGAACGGGTCGCGCGGCTTTACCGACCGCGCGGTCGGGAGCATACGCGGGCCGGGCGGCCCCTCGTCGGGCGAGGGCGCGGCTCAGGCCCGACGGGGCGCGACGACCGGCGCCGTGCCGTGGGGCCGCAGCCCGTCGACCAGCATGCGGCACAGCACGTCGGCGACCTCGTCGGGGCCGACCCCGCCGTCGGGCCGGTACCACTCGGTCACCGAGTTGACGGCCCCGAACACCAGCCGCGTGGCCAGCCGCGGGTCGAGGTCGGGGTCGAGGTCGCCGTCGGCGACCGCCTTCGCGGTGAGTGAGGCGACGCGGGCGTCGAGGTCGCGCCGCCGGGCCAGCGCCCACTGCTCGGTCTCGGTGTTGCCCCGCACCCGCAGCAGCAGGCACACGTACGGCAGCTGGTCGACGAGGACGGCGACGCTGCGGCGCACGACGTGCTCGAGCTGCTGCACCGCCGGCACGGGCAGCTGCTCCGCCTCCTCGACCGCCTCCTCGAGCGCGTCGACGCCCCGCGACACCGCCAGCCGGAGGAACTGCTCCTTGCCCGGCACGTGGTGGTAGAGCGCCGCCTTCGTGAGGCCGGTGGCGCGCGCGAGGTCCTCCATCGACGTCGCGTCGTAGCCGCGCTCGATGAACTCCTCGGCGACGATGTGCACCAGCTCGTCCAGCGAGTGGCGCGCAGGTCGCCCCCGCTGTCTGACCGCGTCCGTGCTGCTCATGCGTCCTCCCTGTCCGGGAACCGTACGCCGCAGCGTGGTCCGCGGGGCAGCGGCTCGCGACATCTGGGGACGGTCGGGGCGTCGCGGGCGCGGATCGTCACCCGAGGGTGACCGTGCGGCTGCCGAGGGTCATGCCGACGGGCCCTCAGCCCTGCCGTGCAGCCCTCGGGGTCGGCCGCCCCGCCCGGCGCGTGCCGTGGGCGCTGCGGTGCAGTCGTGAGGGCGTCGCCACCGCCGCGACGCCGCGCGTGCGTCCCGTCCGGGTGCGCCCGGCCGGGGCCGGCGCGAGCCTGGGCGGGTGCGAGTGCTCGTGACCGGTGCCACCGGCAACGTCGGCTCGATGCTCGTGCGCGCCCTGCGCGCCGACGCCGCCGTGGAGGAGGTGGTGGGGCTGGCCCGGCGCTCCCCCGAACCGGGTGCGGCGCCCTGGGCGGGCGTGCGCTGGGTGAGCGCGGACCTCGCCGACCCCTCGAGCCGGGCGGCGGTGGCGGCGGCCGCCCGGGGCTGCGACGTCGCCGTGCACCTCGCGTGGCGCATCCAGCCGAGCCACGACCAGCACCTGCAGCGGCGGGTCAACCTCGGCGGCCTGCAGCACGTGGTGGCGGGGCTGCTCGACGCCGGCGTGCCGCACCTGGTCCACGTGAGCAGCCTCGGCGCCTACAGCCCCGGCCCCAAGGACCGTAGGGTCCCCGAGTCGTGGCCCACGGGCGGGATCGCGGGGTCGCCGTACAGCCGGCAGAAGGCCGCGGCGGAGCGCTACCTCGACGAGGTGGAGGCCGGGCAGGACCGGCTCGGCGTGACCCGGGTCCGCCCGGGCATCGTCGTGCAGCGGGCTGCGGGCGCCGAGGTGGGGCGCTACTTCCTCGGCCCGCTCGTCCCGCGCTCGGTCGTCGGTCGCCTCGCGGCGCCCGTGCTCCCGGTCCCTGCCCGGCTGCGGACCCAGGTCGTGCACGCCGAGGACCTCGCCGAGGCGCTGCGGCTGGCCGCGGCCGCCCGGCCGGGCGGTGCGCTCAACGTGACGGGTGAGCCGGTCGTGTCCGGCGAGGACCTGGTCCGCGCCCTCGGCGCGCGCCGCGCCGTGCCGGTGGACGCCTCGGTCCTGCGGGGCGTGGTCGGGGCGACGTGGCGGCTGCGGCTGCAGCCCGTCGACCCGGGGTGGCTCGACATGGCGGTCTGGACGCCGCTGCTCGACACGTCGCGCGTACGCGCCGAGCTCGGCTGGCGGCCTGCGCACGACGCGCTCGCCGCCGTGTCCGAGACGGTGGAGGGGACCCGGCGGACGTCGGGCTGGCCGGGCTCGGAGCCGTTGCGACCCGGGCGGTGAGGAGTGCGAGAGGGTCGCGGGAGAAGGACGACGGGGCCGCCGGAGGGCGGGCACGTCTGGCCGGCTGCTCGGGTGGGTACTCCTCTGGGCACCTTGACACACGCCGGACCAGGGCCGACAGTATTGTTGACCGATCGGTAGGGATTGGGAGGACGAGATGACGAGCGCCACCACCGCGCCCGCTGTCGCGGGCGCCCCCGCGGGCCAGGAGCTCCTCGACGGCCTCGACGCCGAGCAGCACGCCGCCTTCGAGCGGGTCGTCGCCGACGACGGCCGCATCGAGCCGCGCGACGCCATGCCGGACGGCTACCGCCGGACGCTCGTCCGCCAGATCGCGCAGCACGCCCACTCCGAGATCATCGGCATGCAGCCCGAGGGCAACTGGATCACCCGGGCGCCGAGCCTGCGCCGCAAGGCCATCCTCTACGCGAAGGTGCAGGACGAGGCGGGCCACGGGCTGTACCTCTACTCCGCCGCCGAGACGCTCGGCGCCGACCGGGCCGACCTGCTCGACGCGCTGCACGAGGGCCGGCACAAGTACTCGACGATCTTCAACTACCCCACGCTCACGTGGGCGGACACCATGGCGATCGGCTGGCTCGTCGACGGCGCCGCGATCATGAACCAGGTGCCGCTGTCCCGCTGCTCGTACGGGCCCTACGCCCGCGCGATGACGCGCGTGTGCAAGGAGGAGTCGTTCCACCAGCGGCAGGGCTTCGAGGGCATGGTGACGCTCTCGCGCGGCACCGAGGCGCAGCGCCGGATGGCCCAGGACGCGCTCGACCGGTTCTGGTGGCCCTCGCTCATGATGTTCGGTCCGCCCGACGACGCCTCGCCCAACTCCGCGCAGTCGATGGCGTGGGGGATCAAGCGGTTCAGCAACGACGAGCTGCGGCAGAAGTTCGTCGACGTCACCGTCCCGCAGGCGGACTACCTCGGGCTCACCGTGCCCGACCCGGACCTGCGCTGGAACGCCGAGCGCGGCCACTACGACTTCGGCACGCCGGACTGGGACGAGTTCATGCGCGTCGTCAAGGGCGACGGCCCCTGCAACCGGCAGCGTCTGGAGCAGCGGCGCCGCGCGCACGACGAGGGCGCCTGGGTGCGCGAGGCCGCGGCGGCCCACGCCGCGCGGCGTGCGGCGCGGACGCGGTCCGACGCGAAGGTCGGTGGCACCGCTGCCGTGACGACGGGGGCCGCGTGAGCGACCGTGAGCCGCTGTGGGAGGTGTTCGTCCGCAGCCGGCGCGGCCTGTCCCACACCCACGTCGGCAGCCTGCACGCCGCCGACGAGCACCTCGCGCTGCGCAACGCCCGCGACGTCTACACGCGCCGTCAGGAGGGCGTGAGCATCTGGGTGGTGCGCGCCGAGGACATCACGGCGAGCAGCCCGGACGAGAAGGACGCCTTCTTCGACCCGGCGGGGGACAAGCCGTACCGCCACCCGACGTTCTACGCCGTCCCCGACGAGGTGCAGAACCTGTGAGCGGGAACGCCCCCACCGGCGCGGTGGACCCCACGGCGGTCGCGACCACCGAGCCGGCGCCGGAGGGCGTCGATGTCGGGGACCTCGCCACGTACACGCTCCGCCTCGCCGACGACGCCCTCGTGCTCGGCCAGCGCCTGGGGGAGTGGGCCGCGCGGGGACCGACGATCGAGGAGGACGTCGCCCTCCTCAACATCGGCCTCGACCTCCTCGGGCAGGCCCGGACCCTGCTGACCCGCGTCGGGCAGCTGGACGGCACGGGACGCAGCGAGGACGACCTCGCGTACTTCCGCGACGAGCGGGACTTCCTCAACGCGCAGGTCGTCGAGCTGCCCAACGGCGACTTCGGGCAGACCATGGCGCGGCAGCTGCTCGTGTCGGCGTGGCACGTGCCGTTCTTCGCCGCCCTCCGCTCGAGCACCGACCCGGTGCTCGCCGCGGTCGCGAGCAGGGCCGTCAAGGAGTCTCGCTACCACCTCGACCACGCCGCGACGTGGGTGGTCCGCCTCGGCGACGGCACCGAGGAGTCCCGGCGGCGCGTGCAGGCGGGTCTGGACACCGTGTGGCCCCACGCCGCCGAGCTGTGGGAGCGCGACGAGGTCCTCGACCGGCTCGTCGCCGCCGGTGCCGCCCCCGACCCGGCCCCGCTGCGCGCGACGTGGGACGGCACGGTCGACGCGGTCCTCGCCGACGCGACGTTGGAGCGCCCCGGCACGCGCTGGCAGCCGAGCGGCGGGCGGCGGGGCGTGCACACCGAGCACCTCGGCTACCTGCTCGCGGAGCTCCAGCACGTCGCGCGCTCCCACCCCGGCGCCGGCTGGTAGCGGTGCCGGTGCTCACCCCCGACGACGCCGTCCGGGTCCTCGAGCAGGTGACGGACCCGGAGATCCCGGTCCTCACCATCGCCGACCTCGGCATCCTGCGCGGGGTGACGGTGACCGACGACGGCACGGTGCGCGTCGACATCACCCCCACCTACTCCGGCTGCCCGGCCATGGACGAGATCACCGCCGACGTGCGCTCGGCGCTGCTCGGCGCGGGGGCCGCCGGCGTCGACGTGCGGCTCGTGCTCGAGCCGTCGTGGACGACGGACTGGATGAGCGCGGACGGCCGTCGCAAGCTCGCCGAGTACGGCATCGCCCCGCCCGGGCCGCGGCCGTCGGGCGGCCCCGTGCCGCTCGAGCTCGGCTACCGGCCCGGTCTCGGGGCGGGCGACGGCACCCCGGCCCCGACCTGTCCGCGCTGCGGCTCCCGCGACACCGAGGAGCTCGCGCGCTTCGCGTCGACGGCGTGCAAGTCGCTGTGGCGGTGCCGGGCCTGCCGCGAGCCGTTCGACCACTTCAAGGAGTTCTGAGGGTGACCGACACGAGCACGGGCGCGAGCGCCGCCGAGCTGCCGCAGGGCGCGTTCCACGCCCTGCCCGTCACGGCCGTCGAGCGCCTCACCGACGACGCCGTCGCCGTCTCGCTCGGGGTGCCGGCCCGGCTGCGGCCGCTCTTCGCCGCCCGGCCCGGGCAGCACCTGACGCTGCGCGCCGTGCTCGGCGGGCAGGAGGTCCGCCGCACGTACTCGCTGTGCGGGGAGCCGGACGGCGAGCACCTGACCGTCGGCATCAAGGCGATCCCGGACGGCGTCTTCACGCGGTACGCCACGCAGGACCTGCGCCCCGGCGACACGCTCGACGTCGCGGCCCCCGGTGGCAGCTTCGGCACCGACGTCGACCCCGCCCGGGCCAGGCACGTCGCCGGTGTCGTCGCCGGGAGCGGCATCACGCCGGTGCTCGGCATCGCCCGAGCCGTCCTCGCCGGTGAGCCGGGCAGCCGGGTCACGCTGCTGTACGGCAACCGCACGGCGCGCGACGTCATGTTCCTCGAGGACCTGTACGACCTGCGGGACCGGTGGGGCGCGCGGTTCCGCCTGCTCAACGTCCTGAGCCGGGAGGAGCAGGAGTCGCCGCTGCTCAGCGGGCGCATCGACCGCGAGCGGCTGCTCGCGCTCGCGGGGACGCTGCTCGATGTCGGTGACGTCGACGAGTGGTTCCTGTGCGGGCCGCTGGAGATGGTGACGGCCGTCCGCGACACCCTGACGGGCGACCTGGGGGTGGACCGCGCCCGCGTGCACGTCGAGCTGTTCCACGCCGAGCCCGTCGCGCCGCGGCCGAGGGCCGCCGACGCGGCCGGCACGACGCAGGTGGACGTCCTGCTGGAGGGGCGGCGCACGTCGCTCGACATGTCCGGCGGGGACGAGACCGTGCTCGACGCCGTCCTCCGCGCCCGCGCCGACGCGCCGTACGCGTGCCGCGGCGGGGTGTGCGGCACGTGCCGCGCCCAGGTGGTCGAGGGCGAGGTCGAGATGGACGCCAACTACGCGCTGGAGCCCGACGAGCTGCAGCGCGGCCTGCGGCTCATGTGCCAGTCGCGGCCGACCACCCCCACGCTGCGTGTGGAGTTCGTCTGAGCGGGGTAGTCCCCGGCATGGCTCTTTTCCGTGGACTCGCCAAGGGCGCCGTCGTCGGCTTCGTCGCCAAGGAGGCGCGCAAGCCCGAGAACCAGCGCCGGCTGAAGAATGCCTTCCGGTCGCTGACCAACCGCGGCCGCGGCGGCAGCGCCGGCACGAAGGACCCGCGCCACCCGAGGTGACGCGGGTCCCGGTGCGCGACCGCGGTCAGCGGACGCGCGGCGCCTCGTAGCGGCCGCGTCGCACGTCGAGACTCACCCGCAGCGACGCGGTGCCCGGGGGCAGTGTCCGGGCGAGGCCGTCCGCGACCGCCTGCACCGCCCGGTGCAGGGCCGCGGGGTCGGTCTCCGCGGCGACCCGCGCCCGCAGGTCCACGACGGCACCGTCCCGTCCCGGCACCGCCCGGCCCTGGCAGCCGTGCACGCCGGGGGCCTGCGAGAGCACCTCGGCCGCGGCGTCCGCCACCGCGGGCAGGTCGGCCTGGAGCCGCCCGCCCGGGCGACGTGCGTCGTCGGTGCCGTCGCCGGCCGCGGCGAACGTCACGTCCCGCACGCGCGGTCGCACCGTGTGGGCGAAGAGCGCCCGGAGCCCCGCGAGGACGGCCACCGCGCCCGCGACCCCGACCGCCCACGGCCACCATGGGTGGGCGGGGAGGCCGCGCAGCACACCTAGGTCGATCTCGTCGACGGTGCCGGGCAGGCGCCCGAGGCCCCACACGGCGAGCAGCCCGCCGCCGACCAGGAGCACGAGACCGAGGAGCGCCACGGCGACCCGGTCCAGGGCCAGCGCCCCGCGGCTCACCGGGCCACCGCCCCGTGCACGTGCACCCGCACCCGCGGCTGCGTCGCGAGACCGCGCAGGGCCTGCTCGACGCGCTCGCGGACGTCGGTCTCGACGGCGCTGCGGCCGTGGCCGTCGCGGGGGTCGACGCTGACGTCGACGTCCACGCGGCGCCGTCGGGCCCGGGCGCGGGACGTCTCGACGGGGTCCGCGGCGAGGGCGGCGTCCGCCGCGACCGCGGCCACGCCGGCCCCGGACACCCACAGCGGCAGCTCCGCGTCCGCGGGGCGCCACGCGGTCCCGAGCCGCGGTCGGCGACGCACGGCGAGGACGAGCAGGAGCAGGCCGACCAGGGCGGACACCGCCCCGACGCCGACCGTGAGCGTGCCCTGCACGACGCCGGTCGCCTCCTCGGCGGCCGGGGCGAGCCACGGCTCGCCGGGGACAAGAACACGACCAGCGACCACGCGGTCGACGAGCACCTCGCGCAGCAGGACCACGCCCGCCGCGACGAGGGCGAGGCAGAGCACGACGGCCACGCCCGCGACGGCGGGGACGCCGAGCGGCACGCCGGCGGTCGGCACCGTGGCCTCTCGGGCGGCGTCGGGACGGGTCGGCGTCTCCTCGTGCGCCGGCGCCGCGGTCTCGGCGCTCATGACACCCTCCTCTCCTCGGGCTGCTCCGGGACGACGACGTCGTCGACGCTGACGTCGACCCGGTCGACCTGCACCCCCGTGAGCCGCCGGACCGTGTCGACGACGGCGGACTGGACGCCGCCGGCCACCACGTCGAGGCGGTGCCCCCAGGCGACGGCGACCTCGACCCGCAGGCGGGCGTGCTCACCGTCGGCGCGCGTCTCGGTGTGCGTCTCGACGTGCGGCAGCCGCCGCCGGGTGAGGCGGCCGACCTTCCCCGGGACGACCCCGCGGACGCCGCCGGCGGCTCGACCGGCGACGCGGTCCAGCACCACGGAACGCACCTCGAGGTGGCCGCGGTCGGCCGGTGCGGCGAGCGGCTCAGGCACGCGGTCGCCCGCGGCCGAACGACGACGAGTCGATCCTGCCGTCCCGCCACAGGCCGACGACGGCGCCGACGGCGCCGAGCACGACCGCCAGCAGGAAGCCGGTGAAGCCGCCGGTCGTCCAGGCGATGGCGAGGAGCAGGCCGGTGAGGAGCCCGGTCGCGGTGGAGCTCATGTGGTCCTCCAGGAGTGGGGAAGTGCGGGTGGTCAGAGTCGTGCCCAGCGACGGGCGCCGGGCAGGTGGCGCGGCAGGTGCTGCTGCACGCGGCGGACGGCGCCGCGGACGCGCCGGACGGGCAGCGCGCGCCTCAGGCGCCCGGTCCGCCCCACCACGACGGCGTCGTGGGAGGCGGCGCGGGCCGCGTGCGCGTCGAGCGCGGCCATGGCTTCGAGGTAGGCCTCGGGGTCCCCGCCGAGGTCGGGGTGCAGCCGGCGCGCCAGCTGGCGACGGGCCGACCGGAGCGCCGCGGCCTCGCTCACGTCGGGCCCGGCGCCGGGGCGGGGGCCACGTCCTCGACGGTGACGTCGACGGCGCCGGGCCGCACCCGCGCCACGGCGCCGCGGACGAGGTCCGCGGTCGCCCGAACGGGCGAGCCGTGCGTCACGACGACGTGCACCTCGGTGCGCTCGGGGCGCAGCCGTACCCCCACGACCCGTCGGCCCGGCAGGTAGGTGCCGACCTCGCCGAGGGAGCCGCCGTGGAGGTCGACCACGCCCGGGACCGACAGCACGGTCTCGCGGACGACGTCCGCCTCGTGCCGGCCGGCGGTCCGGTGGTCCGACGGGCTCACTGCACCCGGGCGGGCTCGCCCTGGTCGTCGGTGTCGTCGTCGCTCTCGACGTGCACGTCGTGGACGACGATGTTGACCTCGGTGACCTCCAGGCCCGTCATGCGCTCCACGGCGGTGATGACGTTCTCGCGGATCCCCGCGGCGAGGTCGGCGATCGCGACGCCGTACTCCGCGACGATGTCGACGTCGACGGCGGTCTGCCGCTCGCCCACCTCGACGGCCACGCCCTGGGAGTAGTTGGTCCGACCGCCGGGGATGCGCTCGCGGAGCGCGGCGACGGCACGGGCGCCGCCGCCACCGAGGCTGTGCACGCCGACGACGTCGCGGGCCGCGATGCCGGCGATCTTCGACACGACGGTGTCGGCGATGGTCGTGCGGCCCTGGCCGCTGTCGAGGGCGGCGGAACCGGTCGTCGCGACGGTGCCGCCGCCGGCCGTCCCGCGGGAGCGGGTCGTGGTCTCGGGGGTGCTCTGGGTCATCGGCGTGCGTCCTCTCGTGGGGCGGGGCGGCGGCGGGCTGCCGACGCGTCCGGTAGTGGGTCGCGCCGGACGGCCCGATCCGCACGCCCTGCGGCTGTGACCTGCGTCACGACGCCTCGTCGGTCCACACGTCCACGACGTCGACGTCGACGGGGCAGCGGCGGGCGAGGACCTCCTCGACGACCCGGGCCACCGCGGCGCGGGCCCCGTCGGCGGCCTCGCGGACGTCGGTGCCGTAGGGCGCCCACACCTGGAGGGCCACCCGGGTCGGCACCTCGTCGGTGACATCGAGCAAGAGGCCGACGAGCCGCGCACCGGTGGCGGCCACCGCCCGTCGGGCGGCGTCGGCGACGACGCGCTCGTCGACCCGCAGCACGCCGGCGCCCGCCGCGGCCGGGCCGTCCTCGAGCACCCGCAGCGCCCGGCCGGGACGGGCGACGTCGCGCAGGCGCCGCTGGAGGGTGGCGGCGAAGGCCGTCCAGCCCTCGGCGTCGTCCGGGCGGGCCCGGCGGAGCTCGTCGCGGGCGCGGGCGAGCGCGTCGGCGCCCGGGCCCGGCCCGGGGTCCGGCGCCGTCATGCCGCCGTCACGGTCGCCATCGCGCCATCCTCTCCTCGAGCCGTCGACGGGCGCGGTAGAGGTTCCCGCGCACGGAGTCGGGCGTGGTGCTCATGATGTCCGCGGCCTCCTGCTGCGTCATCCCCTCGAGCTCGACGAGGACCCAGGCGGCCCGCTGGCCGTAGGGCAGCGCGAGCAGGGCCTCCTGGAGGGCCGCGGCGAGCTCGCTGCCGCTCGTGGCCGCCCACGGGTCGCTGCGGTCGTCGGCCGGCGTGGCGGCCAGCACCTCGTCGTCCACGGGCTGCGGCCGGCGCCGCCGGGCCACGTCGAGCGCCTTGTGCGAGGTGAGCCCGAGCAGCCACGTGCGCAGCGCCGAGTCGCCGCGGTAGCGCTCCATGGTGCGCCAGGCGGCGACGAGGGCGTCCTGCACCGCCTCCTCCGCGTCGCCGCGGTCGCGCAGCACGCGGCGGGCGTAGCGGAGCATGACCGGACCGTGCCGCTGCACGACCTCCTCGAAGGCCTCGCGGTCGCCGAGGGCGGCCGCGCGCGCGAGGGCCAGGTCCGCCTCCCGCGACCGCCCTGCCGACACGGGCACAGCAGACCGTCACCGGGGCGCCCCCGCAAACCGAGCGGGCCGCCGTCCACGACGGCCCACGTGTCCGCACGGCCGAGACGGGTAGGGCACGAGCGTGCCCGGCTCGCACGCCACCCCCGGCCCCGCCCGTCGACCCGTCGCGGCGCGGGTGCGCCGTGCCGTGTCCCGGTCGCGCCTGCCGAGCGGCACGCGGCTGGCCCTGGCCGCGCGCAGCGCCCTCGCCGCCGTCGTCGCCTGGCACGTGGCCGCGCTCGTGCCCGGCGCCGGTGACTACCTCTACTACGCCCCGCTCGGCGCGCTGCTCGTCACCTACCCGACCGTCGTGGACACCGTGTCCTCGGCCTGGCGGTCGCTGTTCGCCGTCGCCTCGGGCGGTCTGCTGGGTGCGGTCTGCCTGCTGCTGCCGGAGCGCTACGGCCTCGGCCTGGCGCTGGCGGTCGGGGTCGGCGTGCTGCTCGCCGGGGTGCCCGCCTTCGGCTCGCAGCGCGCGTGGGTGCCGACGGCCGCGCTCTTCACCCTCCTCGTCGGCAGCGGCGACCCCGTGGAGTACCTCGCGGCGTACGCAGGGCTCGTCCTGCTCGGCGCCCTCGTCGGCGTCGTCGTGGGTCTCGTGGCGCCGTCGTCGCTGCAGGGCAGGGCCGAGCGCCAGAACCGCTCGGCCCTGCACGAGGCCGCCGTCCTGCTCGGCGACCTCGCGGACGACGTCGAGACCGGCAGCCGCTCGCGGACGGTGCAGGAACGGGTCGGGGCGGTCCGCGACGGCATCACGGAGGCCGCGTCGTCGGCGACCGCCGCCCGCAAGGCGGCCCGCGGCAACGTGCGCCTGTCCCGGCGCTCCGCCGAGCTGACGGCTCAGCAGGCGGCCTTGCAGCGCGAGCAGCGGCTCGCCGTCGTCGTCGTGGACCTCGTCGAGCAGCTGAGCGACGCCGAGCTGGGGGTCCTCGGGGCCGACCCGGTGCTGGGTGCGAGGACGGGGGCGGCGCTGCGCGCGGTCGGTCGGGCCGTCGCGCCGGAGCGGTGCGCGGCCCCGCACGAGGTCGTGCGCGACCGCGGTGACGAGGCGGTCCGCGAGCTGTCGCTCGCCGTGCGCCAGCGGCTCGTCGCGGAGGAGTCCGGGGGCGCGGGCGACGACGGGCCGGATCCGCTGCCGGTGGCGGCGAGCGTGCTCACCGCCACGCGCCGCCTGCTCGACGGCAGCCGGGACGCGCCCTACCCCTGACGCCGTCGGCGGAGGGGCGGGGCGCGTCGGGTGCGTCGGCAGGAACGTCGACGTACACGTCGTGCGTCGACAGGAACGTCGACGTACGCGTCGTGCGTCGACAGGGATGTCGACGTACGCGTCGGGTGTCGGCAGGAATGTCGACGTACGCGTCATGTGTCGACAGGGATGTCGACCTACGCCGTCACCGTCGGCCTGGGACGCGACAGGGACCCGCGGTGGGCTCAGGCGCGCTCGGCGGCGCCCCGGCCGCGGCCGCCGCGACGGCGGCCGCTGCGCCGGGCACCCGGTCGGCCCGCCTCGCGGGCCACGTCGCCCGGCCCGGACGAGGGCCGCGCGCCGTGCCGGGCCGAGGAGCCCTGGGTCGACGGCTGTGCGACGCCGTCGCGCGTGCCCTGGCCCTGCCGGGCGCCGGGTCGCCGACCGCGGCCCTCGCCGCCGGAGCGGCGCGGGCGCGACGGCTGCTCCTCGCGCTGGTTCGGCGGCGTCCACTCGCGCAGGGCCGCGACCTCGCCGACGAGGTCGCGCAGGACCGGCGAGCCGGGCCGGACGGCGTCGGTACGAGGGGTGACCTTGGCCTGCCGCATGAGGGTGCGGACGTCCCGGTCCTGCTCGGGCAGGGCGAGGGTGACGACGGTCCCGCCGGAGCCGGCCCGGGCGGTGCGCCCGGAGCGGTGCAGGTACGCCTTGTGCTCGGTCGGCGGGTCGACGTGCACGACGAGCTCGACGTCGTCGACGTGCAGGCCGCGGGCGGCGACGTCGGTCGCGACGAGCACGGCGACCTCCCCGCCGGAGAACGCGGCGAGGTTCCGCTGCCGCGCGTTCTGCGACAGGTTGCCGTGGAGGTCGACCGCGGGGATGCCGGAGGCGGTGAGCTGGCGGGCGAGCTTCTTGGCCGCGTGCTTGGTGCGCAGGAACAGCACCCGGCGCCCGGTGCCGCTCGCGAGCTCGCGGACCACGGCGGGCTTGCTGTCGCGGTCGGCGATCGTCAGCACGTGGTGGGTCATGGTGGAGACCGGCGCGACGGCCGGGTCGACCGAGTGCGTGCGGGGGTCCTGCAGGTACCGGCGGACGAGGCGGTCCACGCCGTTGTCGAGCGTCGCGGAGAACAGCAGCCGCTGGCGGCCCTTCGGCGTCGCGTCGAGGATGCGCTGGACCGCGGGCAGGAAGCCGAGGTCGGCCATGTGGTCGGCCTCGTCGAGCACGGTGACGTCGACCTGGTCGAGCCGGATCTCGCGCTGGCCCATGAGGTCCTCGAGGCGGCCGGGGCACGCGACGACGACGTCGACGCCGCCGCGCAGCGCCTGCACCTGACGGCCCTGCGGCACGCCGCCGAAGATGGTCGTCACGCGCAGGCCGACGGCCTCGGCCAGCGGGGTGAACGTGGCCGCCACCTGGGTGGCGAGCTCGCGCGTCGGGACGAGGACGAGCGCGCGGGGCCGGGAGGACTCGGCGCGGCGGGTCGCGCGGGGCGCGCCGCCGAGCAGGCGCGCCAGCACGGGCAGCGCGAACGCGAGGGTCTTGCCGGAGCCGGTGCGGCCGCGGCCGAGCACGTCGCGCCCGGCGAGGGAGTCCGGCAGCGAGGCGGCCTGGACGGGGAACGGGGTCGTGATGCCCTGCCGGGCGAGCGCCTCGGCGAGGGGGGCGGGCACGCCGAGCGCGGCGAAGCCGGGCGCGGGGCGGGTGGACTCGGGGGAGCGGGGGGCCGCGGGTGCGGCGTCGAGCAGCGTCATGCGAAGGGTTCTCGCCTCTCAGGCGGTGGTCGGGGCGCCGCGGACCGGCTCTGCCAACTGTCCTCACCCGGCCTGCGGGCCGGGGGACGGGCTGCTCCACGACGGGGCGGGCCTCGGACGGCCTCGCCGGGACCAGTCTCGCACGCCAGGATGAGGTCCGATGGCACGCCGCCCCGGTCCCGCGTCCCGGGGCCGCCCGACGGGCCGGTCCGTGCCGGAGCGCGTGCGGCGGCTCGGCCGGACCGCGCCGCTGCTCGTGCAGTCCGCCGTCGCGGCCGGCATCGCGTACTGGGTGGCGACGGCGCTGCTCGGTCACACCCAGCCGTTCTTCGCCCCCGCGGCCGCCATCATCGGCCTCGGGGCCTCGTACCGGCAGCGGTGGCGGCGGGCGGCGGAGGTCGTCGTGGGCGTGGCGATCGGCGTGGGCGTCGGCGACCTCGTGGTCGCGCTCGTGGGCCCGAGCGTGTCGGTGCTCGTGCTCGCGGTGCTCGTCGCCATGGCGCTCGCGGTGCTCCTCGACGCGGGCACGCTCGTGGTGGTGCAGGCCGGGGTGCAGGCGGCCATCGTCACGTCGCTCGTGGCGACCCCGGAGCAGGGGGTCGACCGCTGGCTCGACGCCGTCGTGGGCGGGGCGACCGCGCTCGTCGTCGCCGCGCTCAGCCCGGTCGGCCCGCTGCGCCGGCCACGGGAGACCGTCGTGGAGGTGCTCCGCACCGTCGCCTCCCTGCTGCGGGACGCGGTGGCGGCGTGCCGCACCTCCGACGCCGACCTCGCCCGGCGGACCCTCGAGCGCTCCCGTGCGACCGAGTACTCCCTCACGCTGCTGCGCGAGGTGACCGCCGAGCGGGCCGACGCGGCGGCGCTGTCGGTGCTGCGGCCGCTGCGCACGCGCCGCACCCGGCTGGAGGCCGACGCCGGGGCCGCCCTCGACCTCGCCGTGCGCAACGTCCGCGTGCTCGTGCGGCGCGCCGACGTGGCGGTGGAGCGGGACGACCCGGTGCCGGAGGAGGTGCTGCGCCTCGTGGAGGACCTCGCCGTGGTCGTCGACCACCTCGCCGCGGGCTACGACGACCCGGCCCAGCAGCCAGTCCTGCGCCGCGAGCTCGCAGCCGTCGCGGAGCGCTCGTCTGCCCTGGGCGTGCCGCCGGGCCTGTCCGGGGCGACCGTGCTCGCCCAGGCCCGCTCGGTCGTCACCGACCTGCTCCGGCTGACGGGCCTGAGCGTGGGCGAGGCGCTCGCCCTGGTCCCGCGCATGGGTGCCTGAGCGCGACCCGGACGGCCCGGACGGCCGGGGGGCTCGCGTCGTGCGCGCACCGCCGTCCGCGGCCGCCCGGGACGGGTCGTCACGGGCCGGGTGTAAGTCTCCTCGCCCGGCCGGCCACGTACGGGGTGAGGGACCATCGGGGACGCCGGGGAGGAGGACGGGTGACGACCGACCGCGAACGCTTCGAGGAGCTGTTCGAGCGCTGCTACGGCCCGCTGCTGGCCTACGCGATCCGTCGCGCGGGCTCGGCCGAGGACGCTGCCGACGTGGTCGCCGACACCTTCACCGTGGCGTGGCGCCGGATCGACGACGTGCCGCCGGGCGACCGGGCGCGGCTGTGGCTGTACGGGACGGCGCGCCGGGTCCTGAGCACGCACCGGCGTGGCTCGGCCCGTCGCGAGGCCCTCGACGAGCGGCTGCTGGCCGACGCCCGCGTCAACTACGCGGCCGCCCGCCACCCGCACGCGAGCGGCCCGGAGGACCGGGTGCTGGCGGCGCTCGGGTCGCTGTCGGAGCCGGACCAGGAGCTGCTGCGCCTGTCCGTCTGGGAGGAGCTGGACGCGGCCTCGGTCGCCCGCGTCCTCGGGGTCAGCACCGCGGCGGTCCACGTCAGGCTGCACCGGGCCCGCCGACGGCTCCGGGGGCACCTGGGGTCCGTCCCTTCCGCGCCCGCCGCGACCCCCCGCCGCAGCGAGGAACCGGCCCCGTTCGCACGCACCACCCACGCGGAGGACGCATGAGCACGACGGAGGAGCACCTGGACGCGCTCGCCGCTCGCAACCCGGTCCGTGACGCCGACGTCCGCGACACCACGGGAGGTCGCCGCCGGGCCCTCGCCCGGGTGTGGACCGACGCCGACGATGCGCCCCCGTCCGGCGTCCTCGCCCGGCGGGCGACACCCCCGCCGCGGCCCCGCCGCGCGAGCACGCTGCTCGTGGCCGCCGCCGTCGCGCTCCTCGTGACCGGCACCGCCGCCGTGGTGTCCGGCGTGACGGACCCCCTCCTCGGGCGGGTCGCCGCGGACGGGGCCCCGGCGGGGCCGACGACGGACCCGCTCCTGGGCGCGGACCTGAGCGGGATCTCCGAGGCGCAGGCGGCGGAGATCGACGACCGCGTGGCCACGGAGGCGGAGAACCGCGCCGCGTACGAGCGGTACCGGCAGTGCCTCGCCGCCGAGGGGTTCGACGTCCCCGAGGACCCGATCCTGCAGTCCGACGGGACCTTCATGGGCGGGGTCCCCGACGCCGCGGTGCGCAGCGGCGTCGACGCCGAGTGCTACGACCGGGAGTGGGCGCTCACCGACACGCTGTTCCAGACCCGCCCGGAGTTCCAGGACGCCCCGTCGCGCACCCGCTGGATGCGCGAGTGCCTCGAGGAGCGCGGCATCGCGCCCCGCGACACCGCGGACGGGCTCGCCGAGCAGCTGCGGGAGGCCGGCATCCGCCCGGCCGACTGCTTCTACTGAGCCGCCGGCCCGCCGGCCCGCCGGCCCGCCGGCCCGCCGGCTTGCCGGGGACGGGGTCCGGGCACGCGGTGTACCCCGAGTGGGGGCACACGGCGCGAGAGGGGACCCGTTCACCGCCTCTCGAGCAGGACGAGGACCTCCTGGTGGGCGGTCTGGGGGAACATGTCGAGGACCCGGCCCCGGACGGCGCGCCACGACGGCAGGGCGTCGAGGTCGCGGGCCAGGCTCGGCACGGCGCAGCTGCTGTAGAGCAGGTGCCGGGCGCCGGAGCGCTCGAGGGCCGCGCACAGGGCGTCGCCGAGCCCGCGTCGCGGCGGGTTCACCACCACGAGGTCGGCGGCGGGGAGGTCCGCCGAGCCGTCGAGGGCCGTCGCGTCGCCCACGACGAAGCGGGCCGAGCCGTCGCCGCCGACCGGCACACCGCGCTCGTCGCGCGAGCGTGACGCGGCGGCGACCGACTCGGCGCTCACCTCGACCCCCACCACCTCCCGGCCCGGTCCGGCGAGGTGCAGCGCGAACCCCCCGGCGCCGCAGTACAGGTCCCACACCACCGCGGGCGCCGGCACCAGCGCCGACACCCACGCGGCAGCCGTCCGGTAGAGCGCGCCCGCCACCTCGAGGTTGGTCTGCACGAAGCCCTGCGGGCGCAGGTGGAGGACGACGTCACCGACCGGGACGGGCAGCGTCCGTGCCTCGGTGAGGACGACCTCGTCCGGGCCCTCGGGCAGCGCGGCGTGCAGCGGCTGCAGGTTGGCGCTCAGCACGACCAGGCGCGCGCCTACCCCGGCGAGCGCCCCGGTGAGCCACGGCAGCTGCCGGCGCAGCCGCGGCACCGCCTCGGTGGAGCGCAGCACCGCGCGCACCATGAGGCCGCCGTCGCCCGCCGGGCCGTCGCCCGCGTCGAGGCACACGAGCTGCTTGAGCTCGCCGCGTCGGGCGGGCACGTCGTACGGGGTGAGCCGCGCCCGGGTCACGAGCTCGGCGAGCACGGGCATGGCGGCCGCGAGCCGAGGTGTCAGCAGGCCGCAGCGACGCAGGTCGGTGCCGCGGCGGTGCTCGTCGAGGATGCCGAGCGTCGGCGCCTCGACGCTGCCGCCGACGACCATCTTCGCCTTCGACCGGAACCCGGACTCCCGCCCGGCGACGGGCGGCTCCCAGAGGAGGTCGCCGTGGCGGGCCAGCGCGGCCGCGCTCAGCCGCTGCAGGTCGGCGAGCTGCTCGTCGTGGGGCCGACCCATCCACTCGCACGAGCGGCAGGACCCCGCGTCGTAGTAGTCGCACTGCATGCGGGGGCTCCTCTCCGGCGGCTCGCGGCACGGCCCGTGCCCGGCCGGTCGTGCCCGGACGAGGGTAGGTGAGCGGTCACCGGGCCCGGCGGCGGTGCGGTGCGGGCCGGTGCCGGGTGAGGATGGGGTCGTGGTCGCCGCGGACGCCGAGGTCGCGTGGCGCTGGCTGCTGTCCCGCGCGGGCCGTGCCCCGGGCGACGCCCGGGCGGGCGGGGCACGGCCGCCGGCTCCCCGGGTGGCGGACGACGCCGCTCCCGAGCCGTCCGACGAGGACGCGGCCGACCTCCTCGCGCTGTACGGGCCGGTGGCGACCGCCCGCGGGCGCCTGGCCGTCGGCCAGCTCGGCCAGAGCCTCGACGGGTGCATCGCGACCCGCACCGGCGACGCCCGGTACGTGACCGGGGACGCCGACCGCGCGCACCTGCACCGGCTGCGCGCGCTGGTCGACGCCGTCCTCGTGGGCGTGGGGACGGTCTGCGCCGACGACCCGCGGCTGACGGTGCGCGCGGTCGCCGGTCCCCACCCGCACCGCGTCGTCCTCGACCCGGCCGGCCGCTGCCCCGTGGGCAGCCGCGTGCTCGCCGACGGCGCCCCCACGACGTGGCTCGTCTCCGCCGCAGGGGTCCGGCGGGCCCGCCGGGCCGTTGCGGGTCGGGCTGCCGTGCGGGTTGTGGGGCTGCCGGCGGGTCCGGCCGGCGCACCCGTGCCGCCCCCCGCGGTCCTCGACCTGCTCGCGGGGCTCGGCCTCGGCCGGGTCCTCGTGGAGGGTGGCGGGCGCACCGTGACGGCCTTCGTGCGCGCCGGGGCGCTCGACCGGCTCCACCTCAGCGTCGCCCCGGTGCTGCTGGGCGCCGACGGCACGACCGGCCTCGGGCTGCCCGGCCCGGCGCTCGCCCGGGACGCGCTCCGCCCGCCGTCACGGAACTTCCGGCTCGGTGACGACGTGTGCTTCGACCTCGACCTCGCGGCGGTGCGCGAGCGCCAGCGGGAGCAGGCCAGGTAGCGCCGCGACGAGCGCGAGCAGGCCGTAGCCGACGGACGCGGCGACCCCGTCGGCGGCGCCGACCCCGACGGCCGCGAAGGCGAGCGCGGCGCCGGCCTCCCGGGCGCCCCAGCCGCTCACCGTCAACGGCACCGCGGAGACGACGAGGGTGACGAGCACCGCGGGGACCACCTGCGTCGCGGGCGCGTCGAGACCCGTCACGGCCGCCGCGAGCAGGAACGTCGCCACGAAGCACGCGAGCACGCCTGCCGAGGCGACCAGGCCCAGCCCGAGCGCCGCCGCCAGCCGGCCCCGGTCACCGGCGACGCCGTGAGCCGGTCGCGCCGGTCGGGCCCGCCACGGCTGCCACACCGCGAGCACGACCGCGCCGAGGACGAGCACGAGGACGACGGCGACCCCGACGGTCCGGCGGTCGACGCCGGCCGTGACGCCGAGCAGGCGCGGGTCCAGCGCGAGCGCGCCGCCCGTCGCGGTCAGCAGGGTCACCTGGCCGAGGCCGCGCTCGACGACGACCGCCCGCGCCGCCGTGAGCCGGCCGACGCCTCGGGCGTGGCGCCGCGCCCGGTCCACGTCGCCGACCACGCCGCCGGGCACCACCGCGTTGAGCAGCTCGCTGCGCGCGTACTCCGCGTACGCGTCCGCGGGACGCAGCGCCGCCCCGAGCGCGCGGGAGACCACGAGCCAGCGCAGGCTCGCCAGCGCCCGCCACAGCGCCCCCAGCCCGAGGGCGGCGAGGACCGGCCCCGGGGCCAGCACCGCGGCGCCCGCCCGCACGGCGTCGCCCCCGACGACCGCCGCGACGGTGCCGAGGACGGCGACCGTCGCGCCGAGCCGGACGGCCGGCCACAGCAGCCGCGGCCGCCGGGACGCGCCGGGAACGGGTGCCGCCGCCCTCACCGGCCCGCCCACGGCACGGGCAGGAGCAGGACGTCGGTGTGCGCCACGACGACCCGGAGCCCGCCCACGGCCACGGCGGTGTCGCGCCGACGGGCCCACGCCTCGACGGTCGACCGCTCCTCGGGCCCGGCTCCGTGGCGGGCGGCGGCCGCGTGGCCGTCCCACCAGGCCCGCAGCAGGTCGGCGTCACGCGTCGGGTCGAGCCGCCAGGGCGTGGCGCGGCTGCGGACCCCGGCCCCCGCCGCGCTCGCGGCGGCGACGAGCGTGTCGGCGGCCCCGGGACCGAGCGCACCGCCGGTCGTGGCCGTGCGGGCGACGCAGTCGCGGGCGAGGGCGTCGACGGGGTCGGGAGGGTCGAGGACGACCTCGCCGGTCACGGTCAGCGCGCACAGCAGCGGCACCCCGGCGGCGACGACCGCGGACGCGAGGCGCGCGACGGCCGGCCCGGGCAGGACGTCGAGCAGGGCGCTCGCCACGACGAGGTCGACCGCGTGCTCCCCGCCGAGCAGGTCCGGCAGGTCGTCGCTCGTGCCGACCCGCACGGCGTCGACCGTGGCGCCTGCGTCCGCGAGCCGGCCGCGGCCGACCCGCAGCAGCGACGGGTCGGGGTCGAGCAGCACCCACCGGGTCGGGACGCCGTCGGCCCGCGTCACGACCCAGCGCGCCATCGCCCCCGCGCCGCAGCCGACGTCGACGACGCGGAGCGGCACGCCGTCGGCGGGTGCCGGGCCGGGTCGCGCCGCCCTCGCGGCGGCGAAGGCCGTCGTCAGCAGCTCCGCGGAGCGGCTGCGGCTGTCCGCCTCGCCGCGCAGGTCGAGCCACGTCGTCGCCCAGCCCGCCGGTCCGTCCGCCGGTCCGCCGGTGGGGCCCGCGCCCGCGAGGGGGCTCATGCGGCGAGCACCGCGCGGCGGACGACGTCGGCGCACGCGTCCCAGCCGTGCCGGGCGAGGGCGTCGCCGCGGTCGCGGGCGAGCGCCCGCAGCCGTGCGCGCAGGTCGGGTCCCTCCCGCCAGCGCCGCAGCGCCTCCGCGAGGGCGGCCGGGTCCTCCGGCGGCACCACGAGCCCGGGGGTCGCGCCACCGACCGTCCCGAGCGCCTCGACGAGGCCGGTACCGGCCGTCACGAGGCACGGCAGCCCGCGGACGAGGGCCTCGCCGACGACCATGCCGTACGTCTCCTGACGCGACGGCACGACCAGCAGGTCGGCCCACCCGTAGTGCTCCTCGAGCGCCGCGCCCTCTGCGGGTCCGGGCAGCTCGACGACGACGCCGCTGCGAGCGAGGTCGGCCGCGCGTGTGCGCAGCGCCGCCGCGTGGGCCGGGTCGGGCGCGGGTCCGACGAGACGCAGCTGCCACCCGTCCCCGACGTCGCCCAGCGCCTCGAGCAGGACGTCGTGGCCCTTGCGCGACGTGAGCGAGCCCACGCCGAGCAGCCGTGCGAACCCGCTGTCGCGCACCGGGGACGCGGTGGGCGCCCGGGTCGTGCCGGGCACGGCGACGACCGGCTGCACGCCGTCCAGCCCGCCACGGACCCGCACGGCGCACCACCGGGACGTCGTGAGGACGGCGCCGGAGAGCGCGACGGCGTGCAGCACCTGCTCCTCCGCGGTCGCGAGGCGCTCCGCCTCGGCCAGGTCGAGGCCGCTCTCCAGCGCGAGCGGCAGGTGCACGACGACCGACAGCCGCACCCGCCCCGCGTGCCGGCGGGCGACGTCGGGCCACGCGCACAGCAGGAGGCCGTCGACGAGCACCGCCCCGCCGTCCGGCACCTCGCCCAGCGCGTGCTCGAGCGCGTCCGGCCCGTCGGGCGGCACCGGCCAGCCAGCCCTGACCGGACGCCACCGCACGTCGACGCCCGCCGCGACCAGGGCGTCGCGCACGCACCGGTCCCAGACGTTCCCGCCGGTCGGCCGGTCCACGTCGCCCGGCACGAGCAGCGTGAGCGGCTCGCGCCCCGACCTCAGCGACCTGCCCACGGCCACGCGTCGGGTGCGCCCGGGCCGGGCTCGCGCAGCACGACCCGGCACGACGCAGCCGCGCGCGGGTTCTCGCCGAGCCACACCTCGACCGACGTGAGGTCGTCACCCGCGCCCCGCAGGTCCCCGGCCGCGGCGCGCGCCACGAGGCGCGAGGCGACGAAGCCGGCGAGCACCTCGGTGGTGGTGACCACGCCGGCCAGCTCGGGGTGCTCGTCGAGGTTCGTGTACGTGAGGTCGGCGAGCACCTCGCCGAGCACGGTGCCCGCGGCCCCGATGTCGACGACGATGCCGTCGGCGTCGAGGCGGTCGCGGCGGAAGGTCGCCCGCACCACGTAGGTGGCGCCGTGCAGCCGCTGCGCTGGGCCGAACACCTCCCCGGCGAGGGAGTGCGCCACCATCATCGAGTCCTCGACGGTGACGGCGTGCTCGACGGCGACGGGGCGCGCGGGGCTCACGGTCCGTAGGTCACCACGGGGCACAGCCCCGCGCCACCGCGCAGCAGCAGGTCGGGCAGTCGGCCGGGCAGGTCCGCGAAGGGCACGTCGTCGCCGAGCACGTGGTCGAGCGCGGGGTCGGCGAGCAGCCGCAGCGCGAGGTCGAGCCGGTCGCCGGTCGAGCGGCGCGCGCGCCGCGCCCCGGCGACCGCCCCGACCTGGCTCGGTCGGATGGCGACGCGGCGCACGTGCACGTCCTCCCCGAGCGGCACCGCCGGGGCGCTCGTCCCGAACCACGACGCCTCGACGACCTCGCCGTCCTCGGGCGCGAGCCGCAGCGCGAGCGCGAGCCCGGCCGCGGTCGCCGACGTGTGGACCACGACGTCGTAGGCGCCGACCGCCTCGTGCCCGCCGAGCTCGTCGGGGTGGCGGTGCCCGACCCGCAGCGCCGCCGCGAGCGGGCCGCGCTGCGGCGCCGGGTCGACGAGGTCGACGACGCACCCCGGCACCTGCGCCGCCAGCCGGGCCACGCACGCCCCGACCATGCCGCCGCCGACGACCGCGACCCGGTCGCCGAGGCGGACCCCGGCGTCCCACAGCACGTTGACGGCGGTCTCCACCGTCCCCGCGAGCACGGCCCGCCGCGCGGGCACGGCGTCCGGCACGGCCCGGACGGCGCCGACGGGCACGACGAAGCGGTCGTGGTGCGGGTGCAGGCAGAACACCGTCCGCCCGAGCAGCCCGTCGGGTCCGGCCTCGACCGTGCCGACGGCCAGGTAGCCGTAGCTGACCGGCGCGGGCAGGTCGCCCTGCTGGAACGGGGCCCGCATGCGCGCGGCGTGGACGGGCGGCACCGCCCCGGTGAGCACGAGCCGCTCCGTGCCACGGCTCACGCCGGAGAACAGCGTGCGGACGACGACGTCGTCGGGTCCGGGCACGGGCAGCGGCTGCTCGCGCAGCGTGTAGCGGCCGGGCTCCTCCAGCCACAGCGCACGAGCGAACGCGGGCTCGGCGGGCGTGCGGGCGTCGACGCGGCGGGTGACATTGGTCGCATGCTCGCGCGCGAGGTCCACGGGCTCACTCTGACACCGGCGGACCGGGTGACCCTCACGCGGGCCGGGCTGCTCGTCGGGGCCGCCGCGCTCGTGCTGCTGCGCCCTGGCGGCGCGGTGTGGCCGGCGCTCGAGGGCCTCGCGGCGCAGATGTGGGCGTGGGTCCTGCTCGCGCAGGCCGTGCCGATGCTCGTCCTCGACGCCGTCGACGGCGCCGTGGCCCGTCGCACGGTCGTCACGGCGCGCGGGGCGCGTCTCGACGAGGAGACCGACGCGGCGACGGTCCTCGTCCTGGCGGTCGCCGCGGCCCCCGTGGTCGGCTGGTGGGTGCTGGCTGCGGGCCTGGCCCGCTACGCGTTCGTGACGGCGGGGCTCGTGCAGCCGCGGCTGCGGCGCCCGTTGCCGTACTCGCTCGCACGGCGGGTGGTGGCGGCGCTCCAGGGGCCGGCCCTGCTCACGTCGGTGCTGGTCGTCGCGGCGCCGGCCGTCCCGGTCGCGGTCGCCGTCACGGCGTGCGCCGCGGCGCTGGCCGCGCTCGTGTGGTCGTTCGGGCGAGATGTCGCGTACCTGTTCCTCGGCGCCTACCGTGGCGGACCATGAAGGCGCTGCTCGTCCTCCTGCTCGTGCTGTGGCTCGTGGTCACCGTGCTCGGCGCCGTCATCGAGGGCCTGTTCTGGCTGCTCGTCATCGGCCTCGTGCTCTTCGTCGGCACGGCCGTGTGGGGCTGGCTGCGGCTGCGGTCCACCGTCGCCCGCGACTGACCCCTTCGGCGCGCGGCCGGACAGCGCGGCCGAGGCGTCACGCCTGCAGCACGAACCCCCACACCGACTGCGCGCCGGAGTCGCCGGCCAGGACGGCGAACACCGTGGCGGCGACGCCGACGAGCGCGGCGAGCGCGGCCGCGACCCGTGCCGGGGCGGTGCGCGTGCGGCGCTGCAGCACGCTCGCCGCCACCGCGAGGGCCGCGAAGGCGAGGGTGAGGTTGCGCGTCCACAGCCCCCAGCGCCCGTGCTCGCTCAAGAGCTCGAGCGCGTCCCCGGTGTAGCCGAGCCGCGCCTCCAGCGCCTCGCCGGCCTCGACCCCGACGACGGCGGCGAGCGCGGCCACGACCGCGACACCGGCGACGAGCGGGCCGTAGGGCCGGGCCCAGCGCGGCCGCACCGCGACCGCGACCGCCCCGAGCGCGCCCAGCGGCAGCAGCACCACGACGGCGTGGACGACCAGGGGGTGCAGGGGGAGCCCGCCGATCTGCTCGAACACGCACCCAGTCTCGCAGCCCCGACCCGTCCCGGTCCGTCCGTCCCCGTCGGCCGGTCCTACCCGGGGAGCACCGTGACCGGCGCCCCGACCCGGAGGAGCCCGGGCCGCACGACCTCCGCCTCGACCCCCATGACGACCTCCCGGCCCGTCGCGGTGTCCCGCGTGCGGTCGGGCGCGAGCAGGGCGAGCGGGTCCCACGCCTCACGCCGGCCGTCGCCCGGTCGCATGCGCACGACCGCGCACCGGGCGACCGGCGCGGACACGGCGAGGACGGGCGCGTCCGGCCCGTCGCCGAGCACGAGACGTCGACCGCACCACCCGTCCTCGGGGAAGGCCCCGACGTCGCCGTCCGGGCCGGTGGCGAGCACCGCGGTGGCGCGGAACCGCTCCGCGTCGGCGACGAGGGCCGACTCGTCGTCGGGGTCCGGGACGCCGGCGTGCCCGGCGGAGCGCGCACGACGCGCGAGCTCCGCGAGCGCCGACGTCGTGACGAGGGTGACCCCGCCGCCGTACACGACGTCGCGGGGTCGGGCCCGGGCGAGCGCGACCGGGCGGCCGAGGTGGGCGCCGAGCGCGGCGGCCCACGGCCCGTCGAGGAGCTCCACCTCGCGCGGGCGGCCCCAGTACTCCGCCGTCACCGTGCGCCCCGGCGCCGCCGCCTCGTCGGGGACACGGCCGGTGACGGGTCCTCGCCCCGGCACGGTCACGGTCAGCACGCCGTCCCGCTCCGCGGCGCGCAGCGCGAGCAGCGGCCCGTTCTGCACGGTGCGCAGCACGCGCGCCCCGCCGCGGGCGTCGAGGTCGACGACGCAGTAGCGGCGGTCCCCGACCGGGCCCGAGCCGGTGAGACGGAGCACGTCCGGGTGGGCCGGCGCACAGCCCTTGAGGAGGCTCGCACCCAGACCCGCCACGTGCACGGCCCGCACCCTACGGGCAGCATGCACGCGTGGACGGGGACGTGGGCTCGGACGTGCGCGCCGGCTCGGGGGCGGCCGGGCGGGCTCCCGCCGCGGGCGGGCGGGACCAGCGCGGGCCCATGGAGCGGCTCACGCAGATCCTCTTCGTGCTGTCGCGCTCGCCGGGGCGCACGGCCACCACAGACCGGCTCCTCGCCCACGTCGGGTACGGCGCCGAGGACGTCGAGGACCGTCGACGGCAGCTGACGCGCGACATCGGCCACCTCACGCGCCTCGGCTGGGAGATCCGCAACGTCGCGTCGCCGGGCGACCCGGCCGCCTACCGGCTGCTCGCCGCGGACCTGCGCCTGCGCGTGCAGTTCTCCGTGGAGGAGCAGGCCGAGCTGCAGCGGGTCGCGCGGGCGGCCGACCTGTCCGGCCTCGGGGACGACGCCGACCGTGAAGCGGGCTTCGTGCCGCGCACCTCGGGTGCGGGCGACCCGGAGACGGTCCAGCGGGCGGTCGCGCGCCGCTGCCTGCTGCGCTTCACGTACCGCGGGACCGCCCGCGTCGTGCACCCGTACCAGGTCCACCTCCGTGCGGGCGGGTGGTACCTGCGGGCCCGTGAGGTGGTGGGCGCCGCGCAGGACGGGCGGGGCGCGGACGTGAAGACCTTCCGGCTCGACCGCATGACGGGGGTGAGGCTGGACCGACCCGGCACCGCCGAGCCTGTGCCCCCCGGCGCGCACCTCGCCATCGACCCCGTCACGTGGGAGGTCGACCCGCCGGTGGACGCGCTGCTGCGGACGGCGCCGGAGCACGTGCCGCACGTGCGGGCCATGCTGGGTGCGGCCGAGGTGCTGCCGGACCCACCGGGTCCCGACGACGTCGACCTGCCCGTGCTGCTGCGCGTGCCCGTCACGCACCGCGAGGCGTTCCGCGGCCGGCTGTACGAGCTGGGCAGCCGCGTGCGGCTCGTCGGGCCGGAGGACCTGCGCGAGCAGGTGCGGACGCACCTCCTCGGCGTGCTGGGTGGCGCGCGGTGAGCGGCGTCGCCCGCTACGCGAGCCGGCTCGCGCACGTGCCGCGCGCGCTGCACGTGCTGCGCCACCACCCCGACGGCCTCCCTATCGGGGACCTCGCCGCCGAGCTGGAGGTGGGGGAGGCGCAGCTGCGCGAGGAGCTCGAGGTGTTCTTCCTCGCCGACGTCGTCGACGCCGGCGCGGTCGGGCTGCGCTCGTGCGCGCTGGAGTTCCTCGCCCCCGGACCGGGTGGCGACCTCGCCGAGGCCGACCTCGCGGCGGCCACGACCGTGCGGCTCGTCGACGACAGCCCGCTCGACGAGCTCGGCGTCGCGTTCCTCTCCCCGGCCGAGCTCGGCGTGCTGTACCGCGCGGCCTCGGAGCTGTCGGCGCTCGAGCCGGGCAACGCCGCGCTCGCGTCCGCGGTGGACCGGCTCGGTGCGTCGGTGCTCGGCGGCGTCGACGGGCTCGCCACGGCGGCGGGCCCCGACGGGCAGCCGGTCCTCGGGGGGTCCGTGCTCGTCGGTGCCGACGTCGCCGCGGACCTGCGCTCCGCCGCGACCGCGCACCGACGCGTCCGGCTGGTGTACGCGCGAGCCTGGCACCCCGGTGTGGTGGAGCGGGTCGTGGAGCCGTACCGGGTCGTCAGCACGCGACGCGGCTACGAGGTCGACGCCGGCCCGCTGGACGCCGACGGGCGTCCCCGCACGTACCTCGTCTCGGGCGTGCGCGAGCACGAGGTCCTCGAGCAGACCTTCGAGCGGCCGGCCGACGCCGAGGAGCGCATGGCCGCCGCCCGCACGCCGACGACCGTGCGCCTCGTCCTGCCCGCCGAGCGCGCCTGGGTGGTCGAGCGCTTCGCCGAGGAGGTCCGCGTCGAGGCCGCCGACGAGGACGGTGTCCTGCTCGCGGCGGACGTCCTGCCGCCCGTGGCCGAGCGCGTCGGCCTCGTCCTCGCGGTGGCGGGCGCCGGCTCCTTCGTGCTCGACCCGCCCGCCCTGCGCGACAGCGACCAGGAGACCGCCCGGCGGCTTCTCGCGCACCACCGGCTCTGACCCGCCCGCCCGACCCGTCGGGACGTCACCCGTCCGGCCCAGCGCGGGTCGCTCAGGAGGACCAACCGTCGTGCCGATGACCTCCCTCGACCAGGGGGAGGAGGAGCAGGACGGTGGGCGCTGAGGACGTGTACGACGCGCGGGAGCGCGCGCGGCTCGAGGAGCTCCACGGCTACGGGGTGCTCGACACCCCCGCCTCCGCCGAGCTGGAGGCCGTGGTCCGCCTGGCCGCGGACGTCGCGGGCGTGCCGACCGCCACGCTCAACCTGCTCGACGCGTCCCGGCAGTGCCAGCTCACGACCGTCGGCTTCGACGGGGCGGACTCGGCCCGCGCGGACTCCATGTGCGACGTGACCGTGCGCGCGGGCGCGGCGGTCTGGGTCCCGGACGCCAGCCTCGACGTCCGCTTCGCGGCCAACCCGTGGGTGACGGGCCGTTACGCGGCCGTGCGCTTCTACGCCTCGGTGCCCCTGCTGACCCCGGCCGGGCACGTGCTCGGGACCCTGTGCGTGTTCGACACCGTCGCCCGCACGCTGACGCAGCGGCAGCTGCAGCGGCTGCACGACTGCGCCGCGCTCGTCGTGGCGCTGTTCGAGCGCCAGCGCGAGAGCCGGTCCCACGCCCACCAGGCGGTGGAGCTCGCCGAGCAGCGCGACCTCATGGCCCTCGTGCACGCGACCCTGGAGGAGCGCGCCGAGCTCCTCGACACCGTCCTGGAGTCCGTGGCGGTCGGCATCGTCGTGTGCGACGCCGGCGGGCACGTCACCCACTTCAACCGGACCGCCCGCGGCTGGCACGGCGTGGACGCCGACCCCACCCTCGCCCCCTCCGACCTGCCCGCGCACTACGACCTGTTCGAGCCCGACGGGACCACGCCGCTCACGCCGGAGCGGGTGCCGCTGCTGCGGGCGCTCGTCGAGGGGCAGGTGGAGGGGGCGGAGTTCGTCATCGTGGCCACCGGGCACGGGCCGCGCACGGCCGTGGCCGACGCGCGGCGGCTCGTCGCCTCCGACGGCACGCTCCTCGGCGCCGTCGTCGTCATGGAGGACGTCACCGAGCGCCGTCGCCGCGAGGCGGCGCTGCGCAGCAGCGAGGAGCGCTTCCGCAGCGCCTTCTCGCAGGCGCCGACCCCGATGGCCGTCGTCGACGGCGACGGCACGTGGGTCGACGTCAACCCCGCCTGCTGCGCGTGGCTCGGCCGCAGCCGCGGCGAGCTGCTCGGCCGCCCCCTCGCGGCGGTGCTCGACCCGGACGACGTCGCCGAGGCCGACGAGGTCCGCCGCGCCGTCCTCCTGGGCGAGCGCGCGAACGCGAGGGTGACGCTGCGCTTCGCGCACCGCCGCGGCGACGAGCTGTGGGGTGCGGTGTCGGTCGGGGCCGTGACGGCCGCGGACGGCGGGCGGCAGCTGGTGTGCCAGGTCGAGGACCTCAGCGAGCGCCGGGCCGTCGAGGAGCGCCTGACGGCGATGGCGCTGCACGACGCCCTCACCGGCCTCGCGAACCGGGTGCTGCTCGTCGAGCGACTCGGGCACGCCCTCGCGGTGGCGGCCCGCGACGGGTCGACTCACGCCCTGCTGTTCTGCGACCTCGACCGCTTCAAGCACGTCAACGACACCCACGGCCACACGGTCGGCGACGAGGTGCTCGTCACGGTCGCGGAGCGGCTGCACGGCGCGGTCCGGCCGAGCGACACGGTCGCCCGGCTCGGGGGCGACGAGTTCGTCGTGCTGTGCGAGGGGCTCGCGCCCGCCGAGGTGCCGGTCGTGGCCGACCGGCTGCGGGCGGCGGTGCGGGCGCCGATCGCCACCAGCGCGGGTCTCGTCGAGGTGGGCATGAGCATCGGGGTGGCGCACCCGTCCGGCGGCAGCGCGCCCGAGGACGCGTCGGTCGTGCTCGCCCGGGCCGACCGGGAGATGTACCGCTCCAAGCGCGAGGGCGTCGTGCCGTCCGCGCGGCAGGAGACCGTCCTCAGCCGCTGAGCAGCGCCGGTCGCCCCGGGTGCTCGGCCCGCACCACGAGGTCGGCGCGCCCGGCCGGGTCCGTCTCCTCGACGTAGCGGCGCCACGCCCCCGGCCTCGGGTCCCCCTCCGGGACCGCGCGCCGCAGGGCCGCGTCGGAGGTGTCGAGGTGGAGCACGAGGTCGAGGTCCCCGGCCAGCTCCCAGCGCAGCAGGTACGGCCCGTCGACGACGGCCAGCACGCCCGGTGCCGCAGGCCGGACGGCCTCGCGGGCGGGACGGTCGTCGTCCGGGTCCCGCAGGCGCGGCAGCCAACCGAGCCGCGCGGGGTCGGCGAGCGGCTCCAGCACCTCCCGCTGCAGCGCGGCCCAGTCCACCCACCGCTCGTAGGCGGTGTCGACGTCGCCGGCGCCGTGCTCGAGGCGCACCGAGCGGCGGTGGAGGAAGTCCCGCGCCCGGACCCTCACGACCCCGACGCCCGCGGCGAGAGCCGCCTCGGCGACGAGGTCGGCGAGGGGCCCGGTCGTGTCGTCGAGGGCGCCGTCGACGCCCACCCTCACGGCGACGCCGCGCTCGCGGGCGGTGTCGAGCAGCGGTCCGCAGCGCGACACGACGAGGCCCGCGAGCGCGCTCGGGCTCACGGGCGTCGCGGTCGGCACCGGGGCAGGGTAGGCGTGCGCCCCGTACGCTGGTTGCGTGGGTGACGACGTGGTGACGGACGGTCCCCTCGTGCTCGTGGTGGGTTTCACGGCGCGTGCCGACGGCCTGGCGGAGCTGCGGCAGCGCCTGCTCACGCTCGCCGGGCTGACACGCACCGAGGACGGCTGCCTGCGCTACGACCTCCACGAGCACCCCGACGACCCGCTGCGTCTCACCTTCGTCGAGGAGTGGGCCGACGCGGCCGCGCACGCCGCCCACGACCGCACGCCGTGGGTGCTCGACCTCCGCGAGCACCTGCCGCGGCTCATCGAGGGCGACCCGGACGTCACGCGGCTGCGCCGGCTCGAGGGCTGAGGCGTGGCGGGGGCGGCGCGCCACGACCCCGGCACCACGCTGCGCTGGGCGCGCGAGGGCACCGGCCGGCTGCTCGGGCTCGTCGACGGGCTCGACGACGAGGCGGCGCGTGCCCCGAGCCTGCTGCCCGGGTGGACGCGGGCGCACGTCGTCGCCCACGTCGCGCGGAACGCCGAGGCGCTCGGCCGGCTCGCGCACTGGGCCCGCACCGGTGACGAGACCCCGATGTACGCCTCGCCGGAGGCGCGCGACGCGGACATCGCGCGGACGGCCGCGGCGCCCGCGCCGGCGCTCGCCGCCGACGTGCGCGACAGCGCGGCGGCGCTGGACCGGGCCCTGGTCGGGGTGGGCGAGGACGGCGCGTGGGACGCGGAGGTACGGGGCCGGCGTGGCGCGCGCGTGCGCGCCGCGCTGCTGCCGTGGCTGCGCACGCGCGAGGTGTGGCTCCACGCCGCGGACCTCGGGCTCGGCGACCCCGCCGACGCGCTCGCCGACGCACCGCCGGGCCTGCTCGAGGAGCTGCTCTCCGACGTGGCCGCCACCCTCTCGCGCGAGGCCGGCTGCCCGAACGTCGTGCTCGCCGCCACCGACGCCGAGGTGACGGCGCGGCTCGGGGCGGAGCCGGGCCCGACCGTCCGCGGCACCCGCGCCGAGCTCGTCCTGTGGCTCGCGGGCCGTGACGCCGGCAGGTCGCGGCTCGCCACCGACGATGGCGACCTACCCACCCTGCCGCGCTGGCTGTAGAGGGACCAGCAGGGCGCGCCCCGGTCGCACGGAGGACCACGACCGCCCGACGCAAGGGCGAGGTGTGGACACCACGGGCGCGGGTACGCCGCAGGCGTCGGCACGCCCGGTGCCGACCCGACCCAGGAGGCACCGTGCAGATCGACAAGTCGCAGATCCTCGACCTGCTCCGTCAGCAGGGCGACCACGACAAGGCGCAGCAGGCGGACCAGGAGCTGCCTCAGCAGGTGGACACGGAGCAGCACGGCGGCCTGCTGCAGCGGCTCGGCCTCGACCCGTCCGACCTGCTCGCGAAGCTCGGCGGCGGGGGCGGTCTCGGGGGTCTGCTCGGCCGCTGAGCACGTGTGACGGGGCTCCCCGGCGCCCACCGCATGGCGGCCGGCGCCGGGGGTACGGCCCCCGCATGACGAGCACCGCCGACACCACGTCCGAGCCCGACGTCGTCGACCTGCTGAGCGCCGACCACGAGGAGTTCCTCGGGCTGCTGGGGCAGATCCGCTCCACGCGTGACGCGGAGCAGCAGAAGGAGCTCGCGGACACCCTCGTCGCCGAGCTCGTGCGGCACGCGGTCGCGGAGGAGATGTGGGTGTACCCCGCCATGCGCGACCACCTGCCCGACGGCGAGGCGAAGGTGCAGCACGACACCGAGGAGCACAAGGAGCTCGAGGTGCTGCTGAAGCGGCTGGAGGCCGCGGACCCCGCCGACGACGAGTTCGTCACCACCGTCGCGCGCGTCGAGGAGGTGCTGCGCGACCACGTCGCCGACGAGGAGTCCGAGCAGTTCCCCGAGCTCCGGGCGCACGTCCCGCACGACGAGCTCGTGGACATGGCCCGGCGCGTGGCGAAGGCGAAGAAGGTGTCGCCCACGCGGCCGCACCCCTCGGCGCCGAACAGCGAGCTGTTCCACAAGACGGTCGGCCTCGGGGCCGGGATGGTCGACCGGCTCCGCGACGCGCTGTCCTCACGGAGCTCCGACCCGACGGGCTGACCGCTCCGCGCCGCGCGCGCGGACGAGGGCGGTCAGCCACGCAGCAGCACCGTGCTCAGCGCACGGCGCGTCCGGCCGGGCGCCTCGGGCAGCTCGCGGTAGCGCCCGAGGACCTCGGCGAGCTCCCCGAGCAGGCCGTCGACCTCCTCGTCGCTGAGGTGCATGACGGCGTGCCGGTAGCCGGTGCGGTCGGCGGCCGGGTCCAGCGAGCCGCCGTCGCGCGTGCCGTCGGCCAGGTAGCGGTCGAAGTCCGCGATGAGCATCGCCGAGAAGGCGAGGAACGCGGCCCGGTGCTCCTCCGCCGTCATCCGACGCAGCTCCTCGGGGCCGATGCTCGCCGCCCCGGCGACCAGTCCGAACGTGCGCTCGACGCTGCCGCGGACCGGACGCTCCTCGACGACCCGGAGGACGCCGCCCTCGACCAGCGCTGCGACGTGCCGGTACAGCGTCGCGACGGCGACGTCCGGCAGCAGCTCCCGCAGGCCGGCCGTGGTGAGGTCACGGCCGCCGAGGAGGGCCTGGACGACGCGGATGCGCACCGGGTGCAGGAGGAGGTCGGCCGACGCCACCCTTGATTGTTATCGAGATTGACATCGGTCGCAACGCCGAGAACGATCACCCCGTGACCGCGCCCGCCCCGCCCACCGTCTCGGACGTCCCACTCGTCGTCGAGCGGCCTGCCGGCCCCCTCGCGGGCACTCTCCTGCTGCCCCCCGGGGCGGGTCCGTTCCCCACCGTCCTCCTGCTGCCGGGGTCCGGTCCCGTCGACCGCGACTCCGACGCCCGGCGCATGCCGCTCGGCATCACGCGGGCGCTCGCGGAGGCGCTGGCGGCAGCGGGCGTCGCGAGCTTCCGGTACGACAAGCGCGGCACGGGCGACAGCCCCGGTGACTGGCGCGTTCCGGGGCTCGTGGACGCGGCCGACGACGCCCGCGCGGCGCTCCACCTGCTCGCGACGCACCCTGCGGTCGACGCCGGGCACCTGCTGCTCGTGGGCCACAGCGAGGGCGCCCTGCTCGCCACCGTGCTGGCGGCGCGGCCCACGACGCCGGTGGCCGGTGTGGTGCTGCTGAGCCCGACCGCGCGCCCCGGCGAGGAGGTGCTGGTGTGGCAGGCGGAGCAGATCGCCCCGACGCTGCCCGCTCCGGTCCGCCTCGTGCTCCGGCTGCTGCGCACCGACCTCGTCCGCAGCGTGCGGCGCAACCACGACCGCATCCGGGCGACGACGACGGACGTCGCGCGCATCGGGGGCGCCCGCGTCAACGCCCGCTGGCACCGGGAGTTCATGGCCTACGACCCGCGCGAGGACCTGCGCCGGATCCGGGTGCCGGTCCTGGCCGTCGGTGGGGGCAAGGACGTCCAGAGCGACCCCGCCGACGTCGCGGTGGTGGGACGCCTCGTCGACGGCCCGGTCGAGACAATCGTCGTGCCGGACGTGTCGCACCTGCTGCGGCACCAGCCGGGCACCGCCTCGCTGCGGCACTACCGCAGCGAGGTGCGCCGACCGCTCGACCCGCGCGTGCTCGACGCCGTCGTCACGTGGGTCCGCACCCGCACCGCCGCCGCACCGAGGCCCTGAGCCCCTCGGTCCGTCAGGTCCGGGCCATCTCCTCCTCGCAGGCGCCCACCGCGGCCTCGAGGCTGTCCTCGGTGCTGTTCGGCGTCGACCCCTCCCAGTCCGGGGAGTTGCCCCGGTCGCGGTCGACGAGCCGCACCCTGATGCCCGCGTCCTCCACGGTCCGCACGGTCTCCTCCAGCAGGTCCACCGCGGGCTCGTGCAGCCAGCCGACCCCGGTGAGGTCGACGACGAGCCAGCCGCCGCCGTCCGCCAGCAGCTGCGTGCGCGCCGCGAGCAGGGCCGAGCACGCCTCGTCGGCGTTGCGCAGGGTGAGGGGGCCCTGCAGCCGCAGCACGTGCAGGCGACCGCCCTCGTGCCGCTCGTGGCCGGCGACGACCGGCAGCCCCTTGCCGGCCGGTCGGAGCTCGTGCATGCCGAGGCGGTCCGACAGCAGCCGGCACGCTCTCGCGGCGCGCACGCTGTTGCCGTGCTCGTCCAGTCGGGGGCTGAAGGCGCCGATGCCGAGCTGGCCCGGCTGCACGGCGACGATGCCGCCCGCGACGCCGGACTTGGCGGGCAGCCCGACCTCGGTGAACCAGCGGCCGGCGCCGTCGTACATGCCGCACGTCGCCATGACCGACAGGACGGTCCGGTCGACCGTCGCCGGCACGACCTGCTCCCCGGTGAGCGGGTTGAGCCCGCCCGCGGCGAGGGTGGCGCCCATGACCGCGAGGTCCCGGACGTCGACGAGCAGCGAGCACGCGAAGACGTAGACGTCGAGCGCCTCCTCGACGTCGTAGGGCAGGGACCCCTCCGCCTTCATGAGCCAGGCGAGCGCCCGGTTGCGCTCCCCGGCGCCCTTCTCCGACTCGCTGACGCGCTCGTCGTCGTCGAGGCGACGACCGGCGAAGGCCGACACGCCGTCACGGATCCGCGCCCTGCGCGCCTCGGCGTCGTCGCCGGCGACGAGGCAGCCGGTGAGGATCGCCCCGGCGTTCACCATCGGGTTGGGCGGGCGCCCCGTCACCTCCTCGAGGACGAGGGCGTTGAACGCCTCGCCCGTGGGCTCGACCCCGACGGCCTCGAGGACCGCGTCGTGCCCGGAGTCGGCGAGGGCGAGGGCGTACACGAAGGGCTTGACGATCGACTGGATGGTGAAGCGGGCCTCGACGTCGCCTGCGCCGTGCAGGTGGCCGTCGGCGGTGCACAGGGCCACCGCGAGCTGCTCGGGGTCGGCCTCCTGCAGCGCGGGGATGCTCGAGCGGATCTCGCCGCCGCTGTCGTCGAGCAGCTCGTCGTGCACCTCCTGCAGCCGGCGCGTGATCGGGTGCAGGGGCTGCTCGTCGACCGCCATGGCGTCAGCCAACACCGCCGGCCGGGTCGGGGCACCCGGTGCGGTCCCGGTGCGCGCCGCCGTCAGCCGGCGCGGTGGAGGGACTGGCTGGTTCCCACGTTCCTGTCGTCGAGCCCCGGGCCGAGGCCGAGCAGCCCGTCGGCGTCGGCGTCGTCGTCGCGCAGCGCGGCGTCGAGCTCGGCGGCCGCGTCGCCGTCCAGGACGACGTCGAGCGAGGCGTGCTCGGCGTCGCAGTCCTCGCACAGGGCGACGAGCGACGGCTTGTCCTCGAGCTCGCCGAGCTCCGTGCCGCACGCGTCGCACAGGTCGACCCAGCGCCAGCCGCCGCGTGCCTCGAAGTACAGCGTGCGCCGGTCGGGGCGGGCCTCGGCGCGCTCGGCCTCGAACGCCTCGCGCAGCCCCGGCCGCTCCTCGAGGCGGGCGAGGGCCTCGGCGTCGGCACGGTCGTGCACGTCGGCGGCGGAGAGCAGGAGCACGGGGCCTCCTCGGTCGGGGCGTCGGCAGGACGTGGTCAAGGGTCCGCCCACCCCGGACACAACCCCGGGACCCGGGCCGGTGTGTCGGCCGGCGGGCCCCGGGGTATCCCCTGGCATGGCAGACAACCTGAAAAAGGGCGACGAGGTCAGCTGGAAGACGCACGGCACGACCACCCACGGCGAGGTGGAGAAGAAGATCACCTCGGAGACCGAGGAGGCGGGCCGCACGGTGAAGGCCTCCGACGACGACCCGCAGTACCTCGTCAAGAGCGACAAGTCGGGCAAGGAGGCGGTGCACAAGCCGTCCTCGCTCGACAAGGAGTAGCCGCCCAGGCTCCTAGGCGGACCCCGCGCCGCCGTCCTGCCCGTCGACGGTCATGCGGTCCTCGAAGCAGTACGCCCAGGTCTCGCCCGGCTCCAGCGAGGCCACCACGGGGTGGCCCCACTCGCCGGCGTGGCCACGGGCGTGCTGGCCGGGGGAGGAGTCGCAGCAGCCGACCGTGCCGCACGCCGTGCACACCCGCAGGTGCACCCACGACGTACCGAGGCGCAGGCACTCCTCGCACCCGACCGCGGTCGGAAGGACGGGGGGCACGGGGTCGAGGTGGCGGCACGCCGGCTGCTGCGGGTCGGGGTGGACGACGACGACCCGGGACATGTCCACCGTGCTCGTGGCCCCCTCGCCGGCCTCTCCGGCCACCGGCAGCAGCACCCGCGGCAGCGGCCCGCCCGCGTCGCCGAGGGCGCTGAGCACCGCCTTGGTGAGGGCGTGGCGCGACGCGCCCTCGGGGTCGACGACCCGGTGCACGCCGGCCCCGACGAGCCGGCGGACGTCCGTGCCGCCGAGCGGGCGGGCGACCACGGGTACGTCGTAGCGCGCGAGGCCCGCGACGACCCCCGCGATCTGCAGGGTCTGCTCGGAGTCGTCCTCGGCCACGACGAGCAGCCGCGTCCGCTCCAGGCCGGCCATCTCCAGGACGGCCTGCTTGCTGGAGTCGCCCATGACGACGCGGTGCCCGTCCGCCTCGGCCTCCGCCGCCCCGTCCGGGTTGAGCGTCGTGACGGTCAGGTCGACCCCGCGGGCCCGCAGCTCCCGCGCGACCGCCCGGGTCGCGGGCCCCCAGCCCGACAGCAGCACCTGGCCGTCGTCCCGGTCGCCCGGTCCACCGGGGGAGCCGGTGCCGTCGTCCGCGGCCTGACCGGCCGGGGACTCTGCGCGGGCCGCCGCGGCCGCCGCCTGCCGGCGGGCGTCGTCGCGGCCCTCGAGCCGGGCCTCGACCCGCCGGCCGAGAGCGGCCATCGCGGGCGTGGCGATGAGCAGGATGACCGAGGCCGCGATGAACGCCTGCGAGCCGTCCTCGCCCAGGCCGGCCGGCGACAGGCCGGAGGTGCGCCCGACGGTCTCCAGCACGAAGGAGAACTCGCCGATCTGCGCGAGGAGCAGCGCCGACCCGAGGGCGGGCCCCGCCCCGATGCCGCTCGACGCGCGTCTCAGCACCCCGACCGCGAGCCACGTCGTCAGCAGCTTGACGACGAAGAGCCCGAGCACGCCCGCCACGACGACCGGGAGGTTGGCGAGGACGAAGCGGACGTCGAGCAGCATGCCGACCGACACGAAGAAGACGGCGGAGAAGAGGATCTGCAGGGGCAGGATCTCCCCGAGCGCCTGCGAGCTGAGCCGCGACTCGCTCACGAGGAGACCGGCGAGGAACGCGCCGAGCGACACCGACACCCCCGCCAGCGCCGTCAGGGTCGCCGTGCCGAAGCACACCGCGAGCACGGTGAGCAGGAAGACCTCCGGCGAGCACGTGCGCGCCACGCGCTCCAGCAGTGGCGGCAGCACGCGCCGGGCGCCGACGAGCACCACCGCGATGATGCCGACCGCCGTGAGCAGCGCGAGGACGAGTTCGCCGGTCGAGGAGCCCTCGCCCTCGCCGGCTCCCGCGCCGAGCAGCGGCACGAACAGGACCATCGCGACGACGGCGAGGTCCTGGAACACCAGCAGCGCGACGGCCAGCCGACCACGCACGGTCGTCGTCTCACGCGCGTCGCCCAGCAGCTTGAGCACGATCGCGGTGCTCGACAGCGACACGAGGAAGCCTGTGAAGACCGCGTCGCGCCAGCCGACCCCGAGCGCCAGGCAGATCCCGGCGACCGCCCCCACGGCGAGGCCGACCTGCAGCAGCCCGCCGAGCACGATCCACGTGCGCATGGCCGTGAGGCGCTCGAGGGAGAACTCGATGCCGATGATGAAGAGCAGGAAGATGACGCCGACCTCGGCCGCCGCCTCGACGGTCTCGACCTCGCCGACGATGCCGAGCTGGGCGGGGCCGATGACGACGCCGGCGAGCAGGAACCCGACGATGGGCACGACCTTCGCGCGAACCGACACGTAGCCGATGACGGCCGCGGCCACCACGAGCACGGCCGTGGAGACGAGGAAGGGTGGGGGCCCCTCCGCCTCGGCCGCGAGCACGGCGGCGGACAGGGCGAGCGGGGTGGCCTCCACGGGCGCAGTGAAGGCCACCGGCGGACGGGTGTCGAGAGGGTTCCGCTGTCGGCGAGCGCGGGCAGCGGTCCGCCCGGCCTCAGGCGGTCGCGCGGGGCGCGTGGGCGAAGCGCAACCGGAACGGGTCGAGCGTCGCCGGCACCGGGCGGTCCGGGCGCAGCGGGCCGCGCAGCAGCCGGAGGTCGTGCTCGGCCACCAGCTGCGAGAGCACCTGGCTCGCCACGAGCAGGGTGATGTTGCGGCCCGGGCAGATCGCCGCGCCGCCGCTGAACGGGACGAGAGGGTGCTCGTCGTGCCCGCGGTCGCGCAGCCAGAGCGCGGGGGCGAAGCGGTGGGCCTCGGGCAGCCGCTCGCCGTCGCGGTGGAAGAACGGGGCGAAGACCATGAGCGAGGCGCCCGCGGGGAGCGTGCGCCCGTGCCACACGGTGTCGGCGTCGGTGTCGCGGAGGATCGCCGGCGTGGTCGGCCACAACCGCAGCGACTCCAGCACCACGCTGCGCCCGTAGGGCAGGTCGGGTGCGTCGTCGAGCTCGCCCCGCAGCCGCTCGACGGCCTCCGGGTGGGTCGCGGCCAGCGCGAGGGCGCGGAAGGTCGCCCAGGCGGCGGCGTCGAAGGCGAACAGCCACTGCGGCACCTGCTGGTGCACCTCGGTGCCGTCGGGGGCGGGGGTGCGCCGGGCCACCGCCGCGAGGCTCCCGTCGTCGGCGGCCTCGACGCGCGAGCGGACCCCGTCGAGGAAGCGGTTCCGCAGCGTGCGGTCCGCCGGGCGCAGGTAGGCCCAGTTCCCGTGGCGGCGCAGCGCGAGCAGGCGGTCGGTGAGGGCCTCGTCGTCGCGCGCGCCGTCTCCCAGCACCACGCGCCGCACGACGCGCCACCAGGTGGCGACGAAGCGGTCCCAGTCGAGCTCCGGGTCGTGTCGCAGCTGCTCGCGCAGCACCGCGACCTCCTCGGCCACGGTCGTCCGCGTCCGCCCGCCGATCTCGTGCACGGTCCGCCCGGACTGGAGGACGGCCTCGTTGAAGGGCCGACGGTATGTGCGCTCCTCGGGGGCGGAGGCGAGCACGCCCTCGGGCTGGAAGTGCCCGAGGGCCGCGCGCTTCTCCCTCGTGTCGGCCCGGAACGGCTCGGGCGTGCCGTCGAGGACGCGGTGGACGTCGCCGGGGTCGAGCACGAACACGAGCCGACGGAGGCGGAGGTCCACCTGCACGGGCCCGGGGCCGTACGTGTCGCGCAGGTGCTGCATGGTGCGGACGGCGGCGGCGTCGCCCTGGACCCGTTCGATGAGGCCGACGACGCCGGGTCGGCGGGTGATGGCGCCCCGGCCCGCGACGGGGAGGAACACCGTGGCGAGCGCGCGCACGCCGTCGCGGAACGAGGCGCGCGGCACCTGCTGCGTCGGCGCCGGCTCCCCGCCGGTCCCCGTGCCGCCGTCGAGGGCGCGTCCGGGTGCCGTGCGGGCTGTCGCGTCGCGGGCCGCGGGGTCGGAGTGCGGCGTCCGCGACGTCGCGTCGGTCGTGCCGCTCGCGTGGGTCTGCTCGTCCATGGTGACGGGGTACCCCCGTGGGACGGGACGAAGCGGGGCGCTCGCGCCAGGCTGGGCCCATGACGGTCCTCGGCTCCGTGCTGCTGTTCGTGCTCGCCGCGCTCTGCGAGATCGGGGGCGCCTGGCTCGTGTGGCAGGGGGTGCGCGAGGAGCGGGGCCTGCTGTGGGTGGGGCTCGGCGTGGCCGCGCTCGGTCTGTACGGCCTCGTCGCGACGATGCAGCCCGAGGCGGCCTTCGGCCGGGTGCTCGCGGCCTACGGCGGGGTCTTCGTCGCCGGGTCCCTCGCGTGGGGTGCCGCGGTCGACGGCTTCCGGCCCGACCGCTACGACCTCACCGGCGCCGCCGTCTGCCTCGTCGGCGTCGCGGTCATCATGTACGCGCCCCGCCCGGCCTGACCGCGGGCGCCCGGGCGGGCGGCGGCTGGCAGGCTGGTCGCGTGGTGCGACGCGGCAGCCGGTCCGGTCCGTTGCGCGACGGCGTCTCCCCGGCCGAGCGGGAGCGGGTCGCCGCGCTGCTCGGCGTGGCCGTCGCCGACGCCGACGCCGCGCTCGTGCTCGACCCGCGGGGCCTCGGCTTCCAGCGCCTGGAGTGGCAGGGGGACTCCGCCCTCGACGCGGTGGTCGCGCTGCACCGGTGGGGGGCGCCGGCCTGCTGCTCGGGCGTCGGCACCGCCGACCTCGTCTCCGACGCGGGGCTGGCGGTGCGGGCCCGGGCCGCCGGGCTGCCGGCGGTGCTCGACTGGCCGGCCGACGACGCGCGGCTCGCCGACACCGTCGAGACCTGCGTGGGGGCGGGCTGGCACGTGTCGGCCGCGGCCGCGGCCACGGTGGCCTCCCGCCTCGTGCACGAGGCCGTCCGGGCGGCGGACGTCGCGGCGCGCCCGGCGGCCGCCGACGTCGCGGACTCGCTGCGCTGCGACGCGCTGGTGGCGCCCGCTCACGTGGGGGCGGCCGTCATGGAGGCCTCCGCCGCCGACCACCTGTGGGCGCGGGCCGACCTCGC
Organism: Aquipuribacter sp. SD81; assembly: GCF_037153975.1. Taxonomy (NCBI): domain Bacteria; kingdom Bacillati; phylum Actinomycetota; class Actinomycetes; order Micrococcales; family Intrasporangiaceae; genus Aquipuribacter; species Aquipuribacter sp. SD81. The sequence continues at coordinate 34,775 of NZ_JBBAYJ010000004.1, read as the reverse complement.
ACAGGCGGACGAAGGGGTGCTGAGCCGCGCGCGGGCGCTGCTGCTCGACGGGCAGCGTGTCCTCCAGGTCGCCGACGACTCCGGCTGGCTGCCCGGCTGCGGCGGGCACCCCCACCACCTGCTCGACCACGTGCAGGCACGTGTCGGCCTCGTCGCCGTCACGGCCGGGCTGCCGGCGGGCCTGCTGGAGGCCGCGCGGCTGTGGTGATCGACAGGACCTAGGTCCCGAGCGCACGCGGGGCGGCCCGTCGACACTTCGAGTGGCAGCCCCCTTGTGAATGCATTCACAAGCCAGGCGTACGCTCGGACCTGTCGCCGACGGGGCCGGCCCCACCCGCCCGTGCGACAGGAGGACCGATGGACCTCGACCCGCTGCTCCTCGCGAGGCTGCAGTTCGGCGCGACGACGATCTACCACTTCCTCTTCGTGCCCCTCACGATCGGGCTGTCCGGGCTCGTCGCCGTCATGCAGACCCTGTGGGTGCGGACGGGGCAGGAGAAGTACCTCCGCATGACGAAGTTCTGGGGGAAGCTCTTCCTCATCAACTTCGCCATGGGCGTGGTGACGGGCATCGTCCAGGAGTTCCAGTTCGGCATGAACTGGTCGGACTACTCCCGCTTCGTCGGCGACGTGTTCGGGGCGCCGCTGGCGATGGAGGGCATGCTCGCGTTCTTCCTCGAGGCGACCTTCCTCGGCGTGTGGATCTTCGGCTGGGACCGGCTGCCCCGCCTCGTCCACCTCGCGAGCATCTGGCTCGTCGCCGTCGGCACGGCGCTGAGCGCGTACTTCATCCTCGCCGCCAACGCGTGGATGCAGAACCCCGTCGGGTTCACCGTCAACGCCGAGCGCGGTCGCGCCGAGCTCACCGACGTCGTCGCCGTCCTCACCAACCCCGTCGCGCTCGTCACGTGGCCGCACACGATCTTCGCGTGCTACCTCGTGGCCGCCGCCCTCGTCATGGCCGTCGCCGCGTGGCACCTCGCGCGGCGCAGCGAGACCGACCTCATGCGCACCTCGCTGCGCATGGCGATGGTGACCGCGCTCGTCGCGGGCCTCGGGCTCGCCGCCTCCGGCGACCTGCTCGCCCGGGTCATGACGCAGGTGCAGCCCATGAAGATGGCCGCCGCAGAGGCCCTGTACGACACGCAGGAGAGCGCGTCCTTCTCCGTGTTCACGATCGGCACGCTCGACGGCTCCGAGGAGCTGTGGAGCGTGCGCGTGCCCAACCTGCTGTCGTTCATGGCGACCGGCACGCCCGACGGCGAGGTCGAGGGCATCAACGACCTGCAGGCGCTGTACGAGGAGCAGTACGGCCCCGGCGACTACGCGCCGATCGTGCCCGTCACGTACTGGTCGTTCCGGCTCATGATCGGCCTCGGCCTGGTCAACGTGGCCTTCGCCGCGCTCGGGCTGTGGCTCACGCGCCGCGGGAGGCTGCCCGAGCACCCGCTGTTCTGGAAGGCCGCCGTCTGGCTGTTCCCGCTGCCGCTGCTCGGCTCGATCATCGGGTGGGTCTTCACCGAGATGGGCCGCCAGCCGTGGATCGTCTTCGGCCTGCAGCTCACCCGCGACGGCGTGAGCCCCACCGTGGCCGGCTGGATGGTGCTGACCTCGCTCACCGCGTTCACGCTCGTGTACGCCGCGCTCGCCGTCGTCGAGGGCGTGCTGCTCGTCCGCTACGCCAAGGCGGGCCCCCCGGTGCTCGAGAGCGGCCCCGCCGCCTCCGAGGACGACACCGACGAGCCCGACGGGACCGGCGCACGGCGTCCCCTCGCCTTCGCCTACTGAGCCCGACGACACCGCAGGAAGGACCGACATGTCGCTGCCCGAGATCTGGTTCGTCGCCGTCGCCGTGCTCTTCGCCGGCTACTTCTTCCTCGAGGGGTTCGACTTCGGCGTCGGCGGGCTGCTGCCCGTCGTCGGCCGGACCGAGACCGACCGCCGAGTCATGATCAACACGATCGGACCGGTGTGGGACGCGAACGAGACGTGGCTCATCGTGGCCGGCGCCGCGATGTTCGCCGCCTTCCCCGACTGGTACGCGACGCTGTTCAGCGGCTTCTACCTGCCCCTGCTGGTCATCCTGCTCGCGCTCATCGCCCGCGGCGTCGCCTTCGAGTACCGCGGCAAGGTGGACGACCCGCGCTGGCGTGCCCGCTGGGACCTCGCGATCGTCGTGGGCTCCCTGCTCCCCGCGCTGCTGTGGGGCGTCGCGGTCGCGAACATCGTGCGGGGGGTGCCCGTCGACGCCGACATGAACTACGTCGGCAGCCCGCTGCTCACGCTGCTCAACCCCTACGGCCTGCTCGGCGGGCTCGTGACGCTCAGCCTGTTCCTCACCCACGGCGCGGTGTTCCTCGCCATGCGGACCGAGGGACCGGTGCGGGAGCGCGCCCGCGTCGTCGCCCTGCGGGTCGGGGTCGCGGCGGCGGCGCTCGCGGTCGTCTTCCTGCTGTGGACGTCGCTGGCGTACGGCTCGACGGCCACGCTCGTGCTGTCCGGGGTCGCCGCGGTGTGCCTCGTCGGGGCGCTCGCCGCGACGTGGGCGCGGCGGGAGGGCTGGGGCTTCGCGCTCAGCGGGGCGACGGTGCTCGCGGCGGTTGCGGCGCTCTTCGTCGCCCTGTTCCCCGCGGTCCTGCCCTCCACGCTCGACCCCGCCTTCAGCCTCACGGTCGAGAACGCGTCGAGCACGACGTACACCTTGACGATCATGACCTGGGTGACGGTCGTCATGCTGCCGGTGGTCCTCGCCTACCAGGTGTGGACCTACCGCGTGTTCCGGCGCCGGATCGCGCCCGACCACATCCCGGCCGCCACGGGGCTGGTGCCGCGGGCGCGGGCGGCGGACGCGGTGCCCGCGCAGCGTGCCTGAGGCGACGAGCACGGGCGCGGGCGCGGGCACCGGGACGCCCACGGCCCGTCGGCGGCCGTTCGACCCGCGGCTGCTGCGGCACGCCCGCGCGACGTGGCCGTTCCTGCTCGGCACCGTCGCGCTCGGGGCGCTGCAGGCGCTCGTCGTCGTCGCGCAGGCCGTGCTCCTCGCGCGCGTGCTGAGCGAGGTCTTCCTCGGCGGCCTGGGTGTCGGTGACCTGCGCGCCGAGCTGGTCGCGCTCGCCGTCGTCGTGGCGGCCCGCGGTCTGCTGGTGTGGGGCCAGGACGCCGCGAGCGCGGCCGCGGCCGCCGCGGTCCGCGCGCAGCTGCGTACGGCGCTGCTGCGCCGCGTCGTCGGGCTGGGCCCCGCGTGGCTGTCGGGGCAGCGCAGCGGCGAGCTCGCGCAGGTGGCCGGGCGCGGCGTCGACGCCCTCGACGGCTACTTCGCCCGCTACCTGCCGCAGCTCGTCCTGTCGGTCCTCGTGCCCGGCGCGGTGCTGCTCGCCATGGGGTGGGCCGACCTGCTGAGCGCCGTGATCGTGCTCCTCACCCTGCCGCTCGTGCCGTTCTTCCTCGCGCTGGTCGGCCTCACGACCCAGGTCGCCCAGCGCAGGCAGTGGCGGGCGCTGGAGCGGCTCGGCGCGCACTTCCTCGACGTCGTCGACGGCCTGCCCACGCTGCGCGCGTTCGGGCGCGGCCGCGCGCAGGCCGACCGCATCGCCGCGGTCACCGACGACTACCGGCAGCGCACCATGACGGTGCTGCGGGTGTCGTTCCTGTCCGCCTTCGTGCTCGAGCTCGCGGCGACGCTGTCCGTCGCGCTGGTCGCGGTCTCGGTCGGGCTGCGCCTCGCCGCGGGCGACGTCACGCTCACCACCGCGCTCGTCGTGCTCCTGCTCGCTCCCGAGGCGTACCTGCCGCTGCGGCAGGTGGGTGCCGCGTACCACGCCGCGGCGGAGGGCGTCGCCGCGAGCGCGCACGCGCTCGACGTCCTCGACCTGCCCGTCCCGGCGCGCGGCACCGGCCCGCTCGACGTGCCTCGCGGCTCGGCCGCCCTCGCCGTCGAGGGCGTGTCCGTCGCCTTCGAGGGCCGCGGCACGGTGCTGCCGCCGACCTCGCTGACCGTCTCGCCCGGGGAGGTCGTCGCGCTCACCGGCCCGAGCGGGTGCGGCAAGACGAGCCTGCTCCACGCGGTCCTCGGGCTGGTGCCGGCCGCGTCCGGCACCGTGCGCCTCGGCGCCACCGACCTCGCCGCGGTGGACCCCGCACGGTGGCACGCCCGGGTCGCGTGGGCGCCGCAGCGACCCGGCCTCGTCGCGGGGACCCTCGCGGACAACGTCCGGCTGGGGCTCGCCGACGCCGGCGACGACGCGGTGCGCCTGGCGCTGCGGCTCGCGGCCGCCGAGGACCTCGACCCCGACCGCGCGCTCGCGGAGGACGGCGTGGGCGTGTCGGGCGGGCAGCGGCAGCGCATCGGTCTCGCCCGCGCGTTCTGCCGGGTCGTCGCGGGCGGCGCGGACGTCCTGCTGCTCGACGAGCCGACGTCGCAGCTCGACGCGGCGACCGAGGCGCGGGTGGTCGCCTCGCTCCGGGCGCTCGCCGCGGGGCGCTGCGTGCTCGTCGTCGTGCACCGGGAGGCGGTGGCGGCCGCGGCGGACCGGGTCGTCGACCTCGGGCGCACGCCCGTCGCGGCGGTGACCGCGTGAGCGACCTGCGCCGCCTCCTCGCCCTCGTGCCCGTCGACCACCGCCGGGGCGCGGTCGGCGTGCTGTGGGGCGTCCTGTCGCTCGGCAGCGGGGTCGGGCTCATGGCGTGCGCGGCGTGGCTCATCTCCCGTGCCGCGGAGCAGCCGCCGGTGCTCACGCTCACCTTCGCGGTGGTCGGCGTCCGTGCGCTCGCGCTGTCGCGCGCGGCCTTCCGCTACCTCGAGCGCCTCGCCTCGCACGACGCGGCCTTCCGCATGCTCGCGGCGCTGCGCGTCCGGGTGCACACCGCTCTCGAGCCGCTCGCACCCGCCGGGCTGCCCGCCTTCCGCCGCGGCGACCTGCTGAGCCGGCTCGTCGACGACGTCGACACCATGCAGGACCTGCCGCTGCGCGTGGTCGGTCCCGCCGTCACGGCCGCGGTCGTCGGGGCGGGGTCGGTGCTGCTCGTCGGTCTCGTGCTGCCGGTCGCGGGAGCGGTGCTGGCGGCGGCGCTCGTGGTCGCGGGGGTCTCTGTGCCGCTCGCGACGGCGTGGGCCGCGCGGCGGGCCGACGCCGCGCTCGCGGCCGAGCGCGGCCGGGTCGCCGCCGACGTCGTCGAGCTGCTGCGCTGCCTGCCCGACCTCGTCGTCTCCGGTGCGGTGGCCGACCGTCTCGACGCGCTCGAGCGACGTGACCGCGCGCTCGTCGCGCTCACCGGCACGCAGGCGGGCGCCGCCGGCCTCGGGGCGGGGCTGGCCGCGCTGCTCGCGGGCGCCACCGTCTGGGTCATGCTGCTCGTCGCGGTGCCGGCCGTGCGCGGGGGCGAGCTCGGCGGGGTGTGGCTCGCGGTGGTCGTGCTCGTGCCGCTCGCGGCGTTCGAGGTCGTGCAGCTGCTGCCGGCGGTGCTGTCGTCGTGGCGGCGGGTGCACCGCGCGGGAGCCCGGTTGCTCGGCGTCGTCACCACGCCCGTGCCCGTGCCGGACCCCGCGGCACCGCGGCCGCTCGAGCCCGCGGGGGTGCCGCACGTGCGGTTGCGCGGCGTCGCCGCGCGCTGGCCGGGGCAGGCTTCGCCCGCCCTCGTCGGCGTCGACCTCGACCTGCCGCCCCGTCGTCACGTCGCGGTCGTCGGGCCGAGCGGCGCGGGCAAGTCGACCCTCGCCGCCGTGCTCGTGCGCTTCGTCGACGTCGAGGCCGGGGCGGTGACCGTCGACGGCGTCGACGTCCGCACGGTGGCCGGGGACGACGTCCGGCGCGTCGTCGGGCTGTGCGCGCAGGAGCCCCACGTCTTCGACTCCACGCTGCGGGAGAACCTGCGCCTGGCCCGGCCCGGTGCGTCCGACGACGACCTGCTGGACGCGCTGCGCCGGGCACGGCTGGCGGCGTGGGTGGAGCGCCTGCCCGACGGGCTGGGCACGTGGCTCGGCGAGCGGGGCGCGGCGATGTCGGGTGGTCAGCGCCAGCGGCTCGCGCTCGCGCGGGTGCTGCTCGCCGACGCCCCCGTCGTCGTGCTCGACGAGCCGACCGCGAACCTCGACCCCGCGACGGCGGACGCCCTCGTCCGGGACCTGCTCGACGCGGCGCGCGACCGGACCGTCGTGCTCGTCACCCACCGCCTCGACGACCTCGACGCGCTGCGCGCCGAGGGCCTGCTCGACGAGGTGGTGCAGGTCCGCGACGGGCGCCTGGACGGGCGCCTGTCGGCCGCCCCTGCCGGCGCGCCGCGGTGACAGTGGGGTCGTGAGCGGCCCCCGCCTCGCGCCGGCCCGGCGTGTCGTGGTGACGGCCGAGGCGCTGCGGCGGTCAGGGTGTCCGCAGGCCCGAGGGAGGGAGCCCCGTGACCGCCGTCCTGCTCGTCGTCGTCGTCGCCGTCCTCGGCATGGTCATCACGCGCGTCGCGACGATCGCGTTCATCCTCACCGGCATGTCACCCGACACGGCGCGCTTCCAGGCGCGCTCGGCGCTGACGGGCACGGGCTTCACGACGACGGAGGCCGAGGCGGTGGTCGGCCACCCGGCCCGGCGGCGCATCGTCATGGTCCTCATGCTGCTGGGTGGCGCCGGCGCCGTGTCGGCGGTCGGCGCCGTCGTGCTCGGGTTCGCCGGCGTCGACACGGCGGTGGGCGGTCTCCGGCGGGTGGCGGTCCTGCTCGTCTCGCTCTCGGCGCTGGTCTGGCTCTCGCGGAGCCGACTGGTCGGGCGCGTGCTCGAGAGCGTCATCCGCCGGCTCCTGACGCGCTGGACCGACCTCGAGGTGCGCGACTACACCGCCCTGCTGCACCTCCGCGGGCCGTGGGGCGTCGCCAAGGTGAGGGTCGCGGAGGGCGACCGCCTCGCCGCCGCCCCGCTGGCCGACCTCGGCCTCACCGACGACGGGGTCACGGTGCTCGGCACCGAGCACGCCGACGGTCGGTGGGAGGGGGCGCCCGCACGGGACGCCCACCTCTCACCCGGGGACTCGCTCGTCGTCTACGGCACCGAGACGGTGCTCATGGGGCTGCGTGAGCAGGCGTCCGGGTGACCGGCGACCGGGCTGCCGGCGTGGTCCGCGACGGGCTCAGCTCACCCCGCTGAGCTGCCCGCTCACGCCGCTCGGGCCGTCGTACTCCCGGTCGTCGATGCCCTGGATGAGGCTGACGACGTCGTCGGGGGCGCCGTTGTCGCGCGCGTGGGCCACCAGCGCGTCCCGGTCGGCGGGGTAGTCGACCCCGGAGAGGTACTTCTGCACGTCGATCGCGTTCGCCATGGCGGGGGGTTACCCCGGCCGGTGCCGCCGTACACCCGCCCGTGCCCAGGTGCCGGTGCGCGGGTAGGTCGTGCACGACCACGGGTGGTGGAGGTGCGCACGGCCGTCCCTCACGCACGACCGTGGCGTGCGCGAGCCGGTCGTGCGCGAGCCGGTCGTGCGCGAGACGGTCGTGCGTGACCGACGGCGGGACAGGTGGTCCCGCAACCGGTCGTCCACGACCGATCGCGACGGACCGGCCGCCGACGCCGGGCGCCGTCGAGCGCCGTCACGGCCCGTCGGGCACCGTCGGGACCCTCGTCTCAGCGGACCTCGACGAACCAGGCGTTGCCCCACGCCTCGAGCGGGTCGCCGGCGAGGAGCGCCGCGCCGGGCAAGTCCGCCCCGGAGTCGACGCGCGCCCACCGGCCCTCGGGCAGCTCCAGCGGCACCGCCCGGTCGCCCGTGTTGACGACGACGACGGCGCGGCAGCCGCTCTGCGGCACCCGCTCCACGACGACGATCGCCGGGTCCTCGCCGTGCACGCGCTGCTCGGCGTCGGGGGAGAAGGCCGCGTAGGAGCGACGGAGCAGGAGCATGTCGCTGAGCCCGGCCAGCGACGCCTCCTCGCGCGTGCCGCGGGTGGTGAGGAGCAGCTCGAGGTCCGCGGCGTCCCAGCGGGCCCGGTTGAGGTCGCGCGCGTGGCCGGTGCGCGCCGCGGTCGCGGTGTCGTTGCCGGCGGCCAGCAGAGCGCCCAGGTACACCAGCGGCACGCCGCGCAGCGCGAGCGCGAGCGCGTACGACGACAGGTGCCGCCGCATCGCCGTCGCCTCGTCGTGGCCCGCCCCGATGACCGCCGCCCATGTGGTGGCGAGCTCGTAGGGGCGGGTGGTCCCGTCCGGCAGGGCACGGGCGTTGACGGCACCGCCCGCGCGCTCGGTGGCGGCGACGAGGGCCCGCACCTCCTCGTCGTCGAGCAGGCCCTCGACCGCGCGCACGCCGATGCCGTCGTGGCTCGCGAGGAAGTTGAGGTACGTGCGGCCGGGCCCCGCGAACCACAGGTCGCGGGCCCAGCGCCGCAGCACGCGCGCGTCGCCGGACACGAAGGAGTGCAGCACGAGCGGCGGCAGGGCGAACTGGTAGACGGCCTGCGCCTCGCGCTCGCCGTCCAGACCCAGGTAGGCGACGTTCTCCGCGTGCGGGACGTTGGTCTCGGTCACGAGCACGAGCCCCGGGTCGACCTCGTCCAGGCACGCCCGGAACAGCTGCACGAGGTGGTGCGCGCCCGGCAGGTTGAGCGACGACGTCGCCGGGTCCTTCCACGCGAAGCCGATCGCGTCGAGCCGGATGGCGCGCGCCCCCTGGCCGACGTAGTCCAGCAGCGCGCCCACCATGGCGAGCAGGACCCGCGGCTCCCGGTAGTCGAGGTCGACCTGGTCGGCGGAGAAGGTCGTCCACACCCCGGTCGAGCCGTCGACCCGGTCGACGACCGTGCGCAGCGGGCTGGTGCGGGGACGGGTCACCGCGCGCGTGTCGGTGGCGTCGTCGAGGACGAGGAAGAAGCCGTCGTAGGCGGGGTCGCCCGCGAGCCAGCCGCGGAACCACGTGCCCTGCGCCGACACGTGGTTGACGACCGCGTCCGCCATCCACGTGGCGCCCGCGGCGAGGCGGCGCACGTCCTGCCGGGTCCCGTGGGCGGGGTCGACGAGCGAGTGGTCCATGACGGCGAAGCCGCCGTCGGAGCTCGACGGGTGCAGCGGGAGCGTGTGCACGCCCGTGACGGCGGGCGACAGGTGCGCGTCCACCAGCTCGGCGAGGGCCGTGAGCGGGCTGCGGGCCCCGGAGGTGTCCCGCACGTGGTCCGGGTAGGCGATGAGCCACGCGTCGGTCTCGTCCAGCGGCCGCGTCGGCGTCGGCCGCGGCGCCTCGAGCAGCAGCGCGTCGAGGCGGTCGGCCACCGCGTCGAGCCCGGCGGCGTCGAGGTGGTCGCCGTACAGCAGCCCCAGCAGGTGCCGCCGGCGCGAGCCGGCGGTCGCGCGGACGCGGTCGCGGGCGGGCGCGAGCGCGCGCCCGAGAGATGTTTCCGTCATGTTACGAGCACGTCCCGTGCGGCAGCCTGGGCAGGGATGGGGGTCACCGCCTACATAACGGCAGGAACGCGCCGTCGGTCAAGCCGGACGGCGGAGATCGGGAGGGAGACGCGCCCCGACGGGCCTACCGTCGACGACGTGACGACGACGAGCCCCGCCCCTGCTGCCGCGCCGAGCCCCGCGACCGGCGCGGCGGGCGCCGGGGCGCGCGGCGCGGCGGCCGACGACCGGGCGAGGGTCGCGGCGGCCTGCCGGGTGATGGACGACGCGGGCGGCCCGGTCCCGGCCGCCGACCTCGCGAGGGCGGCCGCGTGCAGCCCGCGCCAGCTGCACCGCGCCTTCGCCGCCGTGCTCGACGTCGGCCCGCTGCAGTACGGCCGGGCCGTCCGCACGGGTCGGGCCCGCGAGGTCCTGCGCGCCGCCGGCAGCGTGGGCGACGCCGTGTGGGAGGCCGGCTACGGCTCGGCGCGCGGCTTCTACGAGGAGGTCGGCCGCCGGCTCGGGATGAGCCCGGCGGAGTACGCCGACGGCGGGCGCGGGCGGCACCTGCAGTGGTCCTGGACGCCGACGGCCGTCGGGCCCGTCCTCGTCGTCGTGAGCCCGGACGGCATCTGCGCCGTCCGCATCGGCGCCCCCGCGACCGGCCTGCCCGGCGCGGCCGAGGCGGACGAGGCCGTCGCGGACGGGGCCGGGGCGGACGAGGCCGTCGCGGACCTGCTCGCCGAGGTCGCCGACGAGCTGCCGCACGCGCACCTGGACCGCGACGACGCGGCTCTCGTCCACGTCCTCGACGCCGTCCGGGCGCTCGCCGCCGGGCGCGCCGCCGACCGGGGCGACGGGTCCGGGTCCGGGCTCCCGCTCGACGTGGCCGGGACGGCGTTCCAGGCGCGGGTGTGGCGGGCCCTGCAGGAGATCCCCGCCGGCGAGACGCGCACGTACACCGAGGTCGCCCGCAGCATCGGCAGCCCCACCAGCGTGCGCGCCGTGGCGCGGGCCTGCGCGACCAACCCGGTCGCCCTGGTCGTGCCCTGCCACCGCGTCGTCCGCTCCGACGGCTCCCTCGCCGGCTACCGGTGGGGGCTCGCGGTCAAGCAGTCGCTGCTCGACGCGGAGCGCGAGCGCGCGACCCTACGCTGAGCCGGTGGGCGATGTCGCGGCGCGGGCTCCGGGCCGCTCGCGCCGCCTGCGGGCGTGGGCGCTCGTCGTGCTCGTGGTGGCCCTCAACGTCGGCGCGTACGCGCTGCTCGCCACCGAGACGGTCCGCGGCTGGCTGCGCGCGGTCGAGGAGTACTCCTACGCGGGCTCCTTCGTGCTCTCGCTCGTCACGAACCTCACGGTCGCGGTGCCCGTCCCGTACAACCCCGTCGTGCTGCAGCTCATGACGACCGTGCAGTGGCCGGTGCTCGTCGCCGTGCTCGCAGCCGCAGGCGCGGCCCTCGGGGAGTCGACCGGCTGGTGGGTCGGCAGCCGGGGGCGGGCGGTGCTGCCGCAGCAGGGGCGGGCGGGCCGGGTCGTCCGCCGGCTGCACGCGCTGAGCGAGCGGCGGGTGCCCGCCTTCTTCGCCCTCGCGGGCCTGGCGGCCGTGCCCAACCCGGCCTTCGACGTGGCCGGCCTGGTCGCAGGCACCGCCGGCCTGCCCTACTGGCACTTCCTCACCGCGACGTTCCTCGGCCGCCTCGTCCGCTTCCTGCTGTTCGCGCTCGCCGCGCCGTCGCTGCTCGCGCTCTGGCCCTTCTGAGGCAGACGCGCGTGTCGGCCGTCGACAGGGACGCAGACGCACGTGCGGGCGCCGCGCCTGCGGCCGGCTCAGCCCGTGACGGCGGCCCACGCCCGTCGGCGCAGCGGGCCGGGCAGCCGGTCGAGGTAGACGCGCCCGGCCAGGTGGTCGACCTCGTGCTGCAGGCAGCGCGCGAGCAGCCCCTCGCCCGCCAGGACGACCGGACGGCCGTGCTCGTCCTGGCCCCTCACCGTCGCCCGGGCACGACGCGGGGTCGGCCACGAGTGCCCCGGAACCGACAGGCAGCCCTCCGGCTCGGTCTCGACGAGGTCCCCGACGAGCTCGAGCTCGGGGTTCGCGACGACCGCGCGCACGCCGTCGCAGTCGAGCACGAAGACGGCGAGGTCGTTGCCGACCTGGTTGGCGGCCAGCCCGACGCCGTCGGCGGCGGCCATCGCCTCGAACATGCGCGCGACGAGGGCGCGGAACCGGTCGTCGAACGCCGTGACGGGCGTCGCCCGCGTCCGCAGCACCGGGTCGCCGACGTGGCGTATCGCGGTCGAGGGCGTGGGCACCTGTCCATCCTGGCGTCGGCCGGGACGTTGCGCCCGGCCGCTCACGGGGTACCCCAGACCTCATGACCCAGCGCACCAGGGAGGGAGCGGGCCCGGACGCCCCGGGCCTGCAGCAGCCGCCGACCCCGCAGGAGGTGGCGACCGGGTGGGAACGCGTCGTGGAGGTGCTGCGCTCGCAGTGGCACCTCGTGCTGCTGCTGGTCGTGGCGCTGGGCGTCTTCGGGGCCATGGTGGCGGCGGCCGAGGAGATCTACGAGGCCGTCCAGGACGGTGACGACCTGGCCGCGGTGGACCAGCCGCTGCTCGACACGTTCCTCGCGTGGCGGACCCCGGAGCTCGACCGCGCCGTCACGCTCTACACCGACCTCGGGGGGACGGTGTGGGCGCCGGTGTTCACGCTCCTGCTCGTCGTGGGCCTGGGTGTCCTCTGGCGGTCGTGGACCCCGGTCGTGCTCATGGTGGTCGCCACCGCGGGCTCGCTCACGATGACGTCGGTCGGCAAGGTCGTCGTCGCCCGCGCGCGGCCCGACACCTCCCTCGCCGTGCCGCCCTTCGAGACCTCGGCCGCGTTCCCCAGCGGGCACACCCTCAACGCCACGGTCATCGCCTTCACGATCGCCTACCTCGTGTGGATGCACGTCCGCTCGCGGCTCGTGCGCGTCCTGGTCCTTGTCGGCGCCGTCGTCCACGCGGTGCTCATGGGCATGTCACGCGTGTACCTCGCCCACCACTGGTTCACCGACGTCGTCGTCGCGTGGGTGCTCGGCATCGGCTGGCTCGCGCTCGTGGTCGCCGTCCACCAGCTCGTCCTGGCCCGCACCGGGCGCCGGTCCCGGCGCCCGGGCACCGGCTGACGCCGAGGCCGCTGCCACCGGGCTCCCAGGCGGCGCGGTTACCGTTGCCGCGTGAGCCCTGCCCTCCCGGCCGTCCTGCCGGTCGTGTCCGCCGTGCCCGCGGGCATCCCCTACGAGCCGTTCCCGACGATCGAGCTCGGTCCGGTCACCATCCAGGTGTTCGGCCTGTGCGTGGCGGTCGGGGTGCTGCTGGGCGGCTGGGTGACGGCCCGGCGCAACGCCCGCCTCGGCATCCCCACCGAGCAGACCGAGAAGATCGTCATCGCCCTCGTGCTCGTCGGCGTGGTCGGGGCACGGCTGCTGTGGGTGCTGACGAACCTCGACCAGATCCGGTCCCCGATCGACGTCGTCGCGGTGTGGGACGGCGGGCTGCAGTTCTCCGGCGGGTTCATCGCCGCCCTGCTGCTGTCGCCTTTCCTCGTGCGCAACATGTCGAAGGAGCAGCGCTGGCACCTGCTCGACGGCGCCGCCATCGGCCTGGCCATCGGGATGATCGTCGGTCGGGTCGGCTGCCTGGCGGTGGGGGAGCACCTCGGCGGCACGACGTCGTTCCCGCTCGGCATCACCTACCGCGGGACCCCCGGCGACACCGTCGAGGGCCCGCTCGTGCCCGGCGAGACGTACTGGGCGCTGCCCATCATCGAGATGCTCTACGTGGGCGTCGTGCTGCTCGTCATGCTGCTCGTCGACCGCACCGGCGAGGCCGGGGCGGGCACGCTCGCGGGCGTCTTCAGCGTCGGCTACGCGGTGACGCGCTTCGCGTCGGACTTCCTGCGCACCTACGACGACACGTTCTACGGGCTGACGGGCGCGCAGTACATGTGCCTGCTGCTGTTCCCGGTCGGCATGTGGTTCCTCCGGGCCGCGCGCCACCGGGAGAGCCCCGCGCTGTACCAGGCGCGGCTGCGGGCGGAGGCAGCCACCGAGGAGGCCGAGCGGGTCGCCGTGACCGACGCGCGCGAGTCGTCGTCGGACGAGGTCGCGACCGGCGACGAGCAGCGGAACGAGGTCCCGACCGAGCGGAAGGACTGACCGTCGTGGCGCGCGAGCAGGTCGACGTCCAGGGGGCCCACGGGCAGACCCTGAGCGGGGTGCTGGAGCTGCCGGACGGGCCCGTGCGCTCGTGGGCGGTGTTCGCCCACTGCTTCACGTGCAGCAAGGACAGCCACGCCGCGACGCGCATCTCCCGCGGCCTCGCCGAGCGCGGTACGGGCGTGCTGCGCTACGACTTCACCGGCCTCGGGGAGTCAGACGGCGAGTTCGCCGACGCGACGTTCAGCGGCGACGTCGCCGACCTCGTCGCCGCCGCGACGTGGCTCGGCGAGCGGCGCGGCGAGGTGTCGCTGCTCGTCGGGCACTCCCTGGGCGGGGCCGCGGTCCTCGCGGCCGCCCCGCGCCTGGCCTCCGTCCGCGCGGTCGCCACGATCGCGGCCCCCGCGGACCCCGAGCACGTGACGCGCCTGCTCGCGGCGGACAGCGAGGAGCTGCGGGCCGAGGGAAGCGCGTGCGTCCGGATTGCCGGCCGCGAGTTCCGCGTGCGGCAGGGCCTCGTCGACGACCTGCGCGACCAGCGGCTGCTCGAGGGCGTCGGCGACCTCGACGCGGCCCTGCTCGTCCTGCACTCCCCGCTCGACGAGGAGGTGGGCGTCGACAACGCCGCGCGGATCTTCGCCGCCGCGCGCCACCCGCGCTCCTACGTCTCCCTCGACGACGCCGACCACCTGCTGTCGCGCCGCGAGGACTCGCTGTACGCCGCCGACGTCATCAGCGCGTGGGCCTCGCGCTACGTCCCGGTGACCCCGCCGCAGCGGACCGTGTCGGGCACCTCGACCGCGAGCGCGCCGTCGGAGGGTACGACGGGCAGGCCCGGGGCGGCGCCGGCTGACCCCGCGAAGGCGACTTCGGCCGGCGAGGTCGTCGTCACCGAGACGGGAGAGGGCCCCTTCGCGCAGGAGGTCCGCGCCGGCCGGCACGTGTGGACCCTCGACGAGCCGCCGGACGTGCCGGGCGGCACCGACACCGGGCCGACCCCCTACGACCAGCTGCTCGCGGGCCTCGGCGCCTGCACCGCGATGACGCTGCGCATGTACGCCGACCGCAAGAAGTGGCCGCTGCGCAAGGTGACGGTCCGCCTCACCCAGGAGCACCGGCACGGTGACGACGCCACGGCGTGCGTCGCGGGGCAGGACGGCTGCGCGCGCGAGTTCGACCGCGTCGTCGATGTCGAGGGCGACCTCGACGAGGAGCAGCGCGGGCGCCTGCTGGAGATCGCCGACAAGTGCCCGGTGCACCGCACCCTCGAGCAGGGCGTGACGGTGCGGACGAGCCTCGCCTGAGGGTCGCCCGCCCGTCCGGGTGGGTCAGTGCGAGGTGGAGTACCCCGCCTCGCGCGCCCGGACCACCGAGCGCTGCACCTCGCGCTCGGCCTGCTCGCGGCCCGTCCAGTGCGCGCCCTCGACGCTCTTGCCCGGCTCGAGGTCCTTGTAGGTCTCGAAGAAGTGCTGGATCTCGAGGCGGTGGAAGTCCGCGACGTCGCTCAGCTCGCGGATGTGGGCCATGCGCACGTCGTTGTAGGGCACGCACAGCACCTTGTCGTCGCCGCCGGCCTCGTCGCGCATGCGGAACATGCCGATCGCCCGGCACGCGATGAGGCACCCGGGGAACGTGGGCTCGTCGAGCAGCACCAGCGCGTCCAGCGGGTCGCCGTCCTCACCGAGCGTCCCCTCGATGAAGCCGTAGTCGGCGGGGTAGCGGGTGGCGGTGAACAGCATGCGGTCCAGCCGGATCCGGCCGGAGGCGTGGTCCACCTCGTACTTGTTGCGCTGCCCCTTGGGCACCTCGACGGTGACGTCGAACTCCATGTCCGTGCGGACCCTCTCCTCGTCGTACCCGTCGGTCGCTGCTGCGCGGCCACGGCGGCACCCGCACGCCGGTACGGTGCGGTCGGACCGTCGCCCGGCCGTGGGCGGGCACGGGGCTCACCGTGACCGGGCGGCCCATTGTGGCGCAGCCGCGGAGGGGAGCGCATGGCCGCACGTCGCACAGTGGCGGGACTCACGCTCGCGCCCCTGCTGGCGGTCGTGCTGTGGGCCGGCGGAGCCGACGGCGAGCCGGTCCTCGACGCGCCGGAGGTGACCCTCGACCCGCCCGCGGACGCCGCGCTGGACCCCGCGGCGCCCGAGCCCGTCGACGCCGCGGTGCTCGCCGCCGCCCTCGGGCCGCTGGTCGGCGACCCCGCCCTCGGTCCCTCGCCCGGCGTCAGCGTCCGCGACCTCGCCACGGGGGCCGAGGTCGTGCAGCGCGGCTCGGCCGAGCCCGTCGAGCCGGCGTCGTCGCTCAAGCTCCTGACGGCCGCCGCGGCGCTGGAGGTGCTGGGCGCGGAGCACCGGAGCGTGACGCGCGTCGGCTGGGTGCCGGCCGGGCAGCGCCCGGGCGGACGCCCCGCCGTCGTGCTCGTGGGCGGGGGCGACCTGCTGCTCGCGGCGGGTGAGGGCGACCCCACGGCGGTCGACGGGCGCGTGGGGCTCGCCGACCTCGCACGCTCCGCGGTGCTCGCCCTGGCCGAGGGTGGCGAGGCTGCCAGGCTGCTCGCCCCCGGCACGACCGAGGTCGACGTCGTCGTGGACGACTCCCTGCTCGGGGCGCCGCAGGCGCTGCCGGGCCGCTCCGCCGGGGACGCCTTCTTCGCCTCGCCGCCCGCCTCGCTCGCCGTCGCGGCGGGACGGCGCGGCGCGGGCGAGGGCCGCGACGGCGACCCGGCCGGCACCGCCGGTGACGCCTTCGCGTCGGCGCTGGGCGCCGCGCTCACCGACGTCCTCGGAGCGGGCGCACCGCAGGTGGGGACGGTCGACGTCGTCACGGAGCCCGTCGCGACGCCCGTGGCGCTCGCCGAGGGACGCTCGGCCGACCTCGTCGACGTGCTCGCCCTGCTCCTCGTGACCAGCGACAACACCCTCGCCGACGGCGTCGCCGGGCTCGTGGCCGCCGAGCGGGGGGCGGGGCCGGGCCTCGCGACGGCCGGGGCCGAGGTCGCCGCCGTGGTCGCCGGGCTCGGCGTCGCGCTCGGTCCCACCCGCCTCGTCGACGGCAGCGGGCTGTCCGACGGCAGCGTGACGACCGCCGCCGCGCTCAGCGGCCTGCTCGCGGTGGCCGCCGCCGCCCCCGACGACAGCGACCTCGTGCTGCTGCCGCAGCTGCTGCCGGTCGCCGGGCTCGAGGGCACGCTCGCCGGGCGCTTCGAGCGGGGCACGCTGCAGGCGCCCGGACGCGGGGTCGTGCGCGCGAAGACCGGCACGCTGACCGGCACCACCTCCCTCAGCGGGGTCGTGACGAGCGCCGACGGGCGCGGGCTCGCCTTCGCGGTCCTCACCGACGAGGTGCCCGCCACGGACACGGTCGCGGCGCGGGTGGCCGCCGACCGCATCGCCGCCGCCGTCGCCGCGTGCTGCTGAGCGGCCCGGCGGACGGGCGCTCCCCGGAGCGGTCGTGAGGCCGACGGGGGCAGCGCCTACCCTCGGTGCATGACGGCCACCACGAGCCCGCCGGGCAGCCGGTCGCTGGTCGACTGGGCCGCGGCGGGTGACGCGGCGGCCGCCCTCGCCCCGCCCGGACCGCCGCTGACGCGGGAGGAGATCGCCGACCTCGTCGCCGAGCTGCGCGAGTGCGCGGGTCTCGCCGTCGACCCGGTCGCGGAGACCGCGGAGCTCGAGGCCGGCGCCGACGCGGGCGAGGTCCTCGTCGTGGACCGGGCCGGCTGGGCGCGCGCGAACGCCCGCTCCTTCGGCCACCTCATGGACCCGGTGCTCCGCCGAGCGGTCCAGGAGCAGGAGAGGAAGAAGGGCCGGGGCGTGCCGGACCCGGTGCTGCGCGTGAGCCGGGTGCTCAACGCGGCGGAGACCGGCGGCCTGCTCGCCTTCATGGCCACGAAGGTGCTCGGCCAGTACGACGTCCTCGCCCCGGACGGCGGCCGGCTGCTCCTCGTCGCGCCGAACGTCGCGCACGTCGAGCAGGAGATCGGCGCGGTCCCCTCGGACTTCCGGCTGTGGGTGTGCCTGCACGAGGAGACCCACCGCGTGCAGTTCGGCGCCAACCCGTGGCTCGCGTCGTGGTTCCGGGAGCAGGTCGTCGCGCTGCTCGACGACCTGCTCGCCGACCCCACGTCCAGCGTCGAGCGGCTGCTCGAGGGTCTCGGGCGCCTGCCCGACCTGCTGCGGGCCCCGGCCCCCGGCCCCGGAGCCCCGGCGGGCTCCGCCTCCAGCGGCCTCCTCGACCTCGTGCAGACGCCGGAGCAGAAGGAGCGGCTCGACGCGCTCACGGCCGTCATGAGCCTCCTCGAGGGCCACGCGGACGTCGTCATGGACGAGGTCGGCCCCGCCGTCGTCCCCACCGTCGCGCAGATCCGCTCGCGCTTCGACGCCCGCCGCCGCGGGACCGGCCCGGTGGACCGGGTGGTGCGGCGCCTGCTGGGGCTGGAGGCCAAGGCCGCGCAGTACCGCGACGGGGCCCGCTTCGTCCGCGCCGTCACCGACCGGGTCGGCACCGGCGGCTTCAACGCGGTGTGGGGCGGTCCGGAGGCGCTGCCGAGCGCCGCGGAGCTCCGCGAGCCGTCGGCGTGGGTGGCCCGGGTCCACGGCTGAGCGCCGGCGCCGGACGCGAGGTGGCGCTCGCGGTCCGGTCGGCGCTGCGGGACCTGCCCGCCGGGCCGGTGCTCGTCGGGCTGTCCGGCGGGCCCGACTCGTGCGCGCTGCTCGCCGGGGCGCTCGACGTGGCCAACGGGCTCTCGCGCCGCGTCGGTGCGGTCGTCGTGGACCACGGCTGGCACCCACGTACCGCTGACGTCGCCGCACGCGCGGCCCGCGCCGCCCTGTCGCTGGGGGCCGGTCCCGTGCGCGTCGTGCGGGTCGTGCCGTCCCGGCCCGGCGGCGGTGCCGGTGCAGGCGGGCCGGAGGAGGCGGCACGCACGGCGCGGTATGCGGCGCTGCTGGGCGCTGCGGCCCGCGACGAGGCGGCGGCCGTCCTGCTCGGCCACACCCTCGACGACCAGGCCGAGCAGGTGCTGCTCGGCCTCGCCCGGGGCTCCGGCACCCGCAGCCTCGCGGGCATGCCCGCGGTGCGCGGCCGGGTCGTCCGCCCGCTGCTGGGCGTGCGGCGCGCCACCACCGCGGCCGCGTGCGAGGCGCTGCGGCACGTCCTCGCGCCGCTCGGGCTGCCGTGGACCGACCCGGCGAACACCGACCCCGCCCACCTGCGGGCCGACGTCCGTGCGCGGGCGCTGCCCGTGCTCGAGGACGTGCTCGGGGCCGGTGCGGTGACGGGGCTCGCACGCAGCGCCGACCTCGCCCGCGCCGACGCGGACGCCCTCGACGCGTGGGCGGGGGAGGTGGCCGCCGGGCTGCCCCCGCTCCTCGAGGGCACGCCGGTCGACGGCCTGACCGACCTGCCGCCGGCCGTCCGGCGCCGGGTGCTGCGCCTGCTGGCGGCCGCGGCGGGCGCCGGCGGGCTCACCGCCGCGCACACCGCGGCGCTCGACGCGCTCGTCGCGGCGTGGCGCGGGCAGGGGCAGGTCGCGCTGCCGGGCGGCGTCGGGGTCCGCCGGGTGAGCGGTCACGACGGCTGTGGCAGGCTTCGGGCGACGCCCACCCCGAGTCCCGGAGAGGACCCCCATGGACGCGCGTGACGCCGGTCACGACCTCGACCGCGTGCTCCTCACCGAGGAGCAGGTGCAGACGAGGCTCACCGAGATGGCGGCGGAGATCGACGCCCACTACGCGGGCCAGGAGGTGCTGCTCGTCGGTGTCCTCAAGGGCGCCGTCATGGTGATGGCCGACCTCGCCCGGGCGCTGACGGTGCCGGTGACCATGGACTGGATGGCGGTGTCGAGCTACGGCTCGGGCACCAAGTCGTCCGGGGTGGTGCGGATCCTCAAGGACCTCGACACCGACCTCACCGGCCGGCACGTGCTCATCGTCGAGGACATCATCGACTCCGGGCTCACGCTGTCGTGGCTGAGCGCCAACCTGGGTTCGCGCGGCCCGGCGTCGGTGCGCATCGCGACCCTGCTGCGGAAGCCGACCGCCGCGAAGGTCGACGTCGACGTGTCGTGGGTCGGGTTCGACATCGGCGAGGAGTTCGTCGTGGGCTACGGGCTGGACTACGCCGAGCGCTACCGCAACCTCCGCGACATCGGGGTCCTCGCGGAGCACGTCTACTCCTGACGGGGGGCGCGCGGGCGGGTCCTGCGAACGGGACAGGTGACGGGCCGCCTCGTGCGAGAGTCGGGCACGTGGTGACGCAGCAGCCCCGCGTCCTCGTCGTGGAGGACGACGGGCCGATCCGCGACGCGCTCCAGGTGGCGTTGCGCGCCGAGGGCTACCAGGTGCTCGCCCTCCCCGACGGCACGACGGTCGCCTCGGCCGCAGCCGACTTCCGTCCGGACGTCGCCGTCCTCGACGTGCGGCTCGGCCCGGGGCCCGACGGCTACGCCGTCGCGAGGACGCTGCGGGCGCGCAGCACCCTGCCGATCTGCTTCCTCACGGCGGCCGACGCCGTCGAGGACCGGCTCGCCGGCTTCGAGGCGGGCGCCGACGACTACGTCGTCAAGCCGTTCTCCGTCGCGGAGCTGCTCGCGCGGGTCCGGTCCATGCTGCGCCGGTCGGGGCGGCTGGTGTCGGCCACGTGGCAGGTGGGTGACCTCGTGGTGGACGACAGCGCGCGCACCGTCACGCGCTCCGGGACGGCCCTGGATCTGACGCGGACCGAGTACGACCTGCTCGTCGTGCTCGTCCGGCACGTGGGGACGGTGCTGAGCAAGACCCAGCTGCTCAGCCAGGTGTGGGGCTTCGACGCGTACGACACCAACCTCGTCGAGGTCCACACGAGCGCCCTGCGGCGCAAGCTCGAGGCGGCGGGGCCGCGGATCGTCCACACGGTGCGGGGCGCCGGCTACGTGCTGCGGGCATGACCCGCACCCCACCGCTCGTCCGCACGGTCGTCGTGTGGGGCGTGCTCGTGACGGCCCTCGTCCTCGTCGCGGTGAACGTCGTGGTCCACACGCTGCTCGCCGAGCGGCTCGACGGCACGGTCACCGAGCTGCTCCTCGAGCGCGAGCAGGTGGTCCGCGCGGAGGGGGCGGACGTGACCGCCTCCGGCGGCGGGCCCGCCGAGCTCGCGGCCCGGCTGCAGGGCCGTGGGCTGCGCGCCGTGGTATGCGGCCCGGACGGCACGACCGTCGAGGCGGCACCCGCGTCGCCGGTGGTCCAGGGCGGCCTGCCCTCGACCGGGGGCCAGGCGCAGCGCAGCCGGGTCGTCGAGCTCGACGACGGGACGACGGTCGAGGTCTTCGTCGGGGTCGGCGGGGTGTCCGACGCGCTGCGCCAGCTGCTCGTGCTGCAGGTGATCGTGTCGCTCGTCGGGCTCGCGGTTGCCGCGGCGCTGCTGGCTCTGGCCGCCCGGCGTGCCCTCGGCCCCGTGTCCGAGGTCGCCGCGGCCGCCGCCCGCACGGCAGCCGGGAGCGTGGGGGAGCGGCTGCGCCCGGACCGGCCCGGCACCGAGCTCGGGCGCATGGCGACGTCGTACGACCGCATGCTCGACGCGCTCGAGGCGAGCCTCGACGAGGCGCGGGCCGCGCAGCGCGCCCGCTCGCTCGTTGCCGCGGTGGTCGACGGCTCCACCGACGCCATCCTCGTGCAGGGCCTCGACGGCACGGTCCTCACGTGGAACCCGGCCGCGGTGCTCGTGTACGGGTGGACGGCGGAGGAGGCGGTCGGGCGCCACGTGTCGGAGCTCGTCCCGGCCGACGCGCTCGGCACCCACTCCTCGCTCGTCGCCGAGCTCGTGGCGGCGGGAGCCGGGGTCCGCGGGTACGAGGCCCGGCACACCACGCGCGGCGGCGAGCTGCTGCCGGTGTCCGTCCGGCTGTCCCCGGTCAGCGACGAGGAGGGGACCATCACCGCCATCGCCGTGGGCGCCCGCGACGTCACCGAGCAGCGGTGGCTCGCCGCCACGCTCGACGAGACCCTCGCCCGGCTGCAGGCCGCCGCCGACGAGGCCCGGGCGGCGGAGGAGGCCGCGCGGCGCTTCCTCGCCGACGCCGCCCACCAGCTCCGCACCCCCATGGCGGGCATCCGCGCGAGCGCCGAGGCGCTGCTCCGCGGCGTCGGTGGCGAGGACGCCGACCGGCTCCTCGTCACGCTCGTGCGCGAGACGTCCCGCGCCGCCCGCCTCATCGCCTCGCTGCTGCGGGTCGCCCGCCTGGACCGGGGGGTCGAGCTCGCGTCGGAGGACGTCGACCTCGTCGCGCTGTGCCGCGCCGACGCGGAGCGGCTCGGCCTGCTCGCGCCGGACCTCGACGTCCGCGTCGGGGCCGGCGCGGACGGGGTACGGGCGCTCGCCGACCGGGCCGCGTGCGAGGAGGTGCTGTCCAACCTCGGCGACAACGCCCGGCGGCACGCCCGCACGACCGTCCGCTACGAGGTGTCCGCGCGTGACGGGTGCGTGGTGGTGGCGGTGCGCGACGACGGCCCCGGCGTGGCGCCCGAGCACCGTGACCTCGTCTTCGAGCGGTTCGCGAGCCTCGACGGGCGCGGCGGGTCGGGGCTCGGGCTGCCCATCGCCCGGGGGCTCGCGCGGGCGATGGGCGGCGACCTCGTGTGCGACGGCGGCTTCGTGCTGAGCCTGCCGGCTCAGGGGGCCACCACGCCCGAGAGGCCCGGCCGAGGCGAAGGCAGGTCCTCGACCGTGCCGAGCGACCCCGCGGCGGTGGCCGACGGCTGAGCGGGCAGCAGCCCGCTGAGGAGAGCGACGAGAGCCGGCAGGTCGTCGTCGGCGACGAGGGCGGTC
The DNA here is from genome assembly GCF_037153975.1 of Aquipuribacter sp. SD81. Classification (NCBI taxonomy): domain Bacteria; kingdom Bacillati; phylum Actinomycetota; class Actinomycetes; order Micrococcales; family Intrasporangiaceae; genus Aquipuribacter; species Aquipuribacter sp. SD81. The sequence continues at coordinate 12,424 of NZ_JBBAYJ010000004.1, read as the reverse complement.
GCGCCCGCCGCCCTGGCCGCGGCGGCGAGGGAGCGGAAGGGCGAGACGAGGACGAGCCGGCAGTGCGGGTGCCTCCGGTGCAGCGCGGACACCGAGGCGAGGTCCTGCAGGCCGGCCATGGGCACGGTGACGACGGCGACGTCCGCGCCGGAGCGCGCGATGACCTCGGACAGCTCCTGCCCGTCCGCGGACTCGCCGGCGTTGTCGAGGCCACAACGGGTGAGGACGGCGGCGAGGACGCGGCGCGTCGCCGCACGGTCGTCGGCGACGACCCCTCGCAGCGTTCCCATCGCCCCAGGGTGGCAGTCCGGGCTTAACGCGGGCTGAAGCCGGCCGTCGGCACCGCCGACGGCGGAGGCCCCGCCCGGCGGTTCGCCGGGCGGGGCCTCGTGGGGGCGGTGCGGACTACTTCTTGGTCATGAAGCTCGCGACCACCGTCGTTGACCCGTCGGCCAGCGACAGAGTGACCTTGTAGCAGCCGCTGCCGGTCGGGGTCTTCCAGTTCTGGACGAACTGCTGGCCCGTCGTGTCGTAGCGGAGCTCGGTGGCGCCGGTCGTGCTGAAGACCTCGATCGCGTCCTCGGTGCCGCCCGTGCAGCTGACCTTGAGCGCGGAGAAGCCCTTGACCGCCGAGGTCGACGTCAGCTGCTGGCCGTCGTCGAAGACCCGGAACTTCAGCGGGACGGTGTTGCCGCCCTTGATGGTGTTCCAGACGCCGCTGCCCATGTCGACGGGGGCGAAGAACCCGGCCGTCGTCCAGTTGCGGACGGTGTAGGTCCGCGTCGCCGTCGTCACGTTGCCAGCCGCGTCCTTGGCCGTCGCGGTGAGCGTGTGCTCCCCGGCGACCGTGGACCAACCGGTGACGACGCACGAGCTCACGCTGGACAGCGCGTCCACGGCCTCGCACGTCGGTGCCGCCGGGACGGTGCTCGTGAGGTACCGGGCGCCCGCCGCGGGACCGCCGACGAAGCTGACCCCGGTCGGACCCGTGAGGTCGATGAGCGCCGACACCGAGCGGGTGCTCGTGTTGCCGGCCTCGTCGGCCACGGTGCGCTGGACCCGGGTGGGCACGACGGTGCCGTTCGCGCCCTTCGTGGACTCCGCCGAGGCGGTGAGCTCGAAGGCGGCATCGCGGTCGTCCTTCAGCCCGGACAGGGCGTCGGAGGCCGTGAACGCCCGCGTCAGCGGCGTGTTCTGCCAGGCGGCGATGGTGACGTCGCTGCCGCTAATGACCGGGTTCGTCCGGTCGATGCGGGCGGACAGGACGCGGCTGCTGGTGTTGCCGGCCTTGTCGGTGACGGTGCGCCGCACCTGGGTGGGCACGACCGTGCCGTTGTTGTCCTTGGTCGACTCGGCGGTCGCGGTGAGCTCGAAGGCGGCGTCGCGCTCATCGGCGAGCCCGGACAGGGCGTCGTCGGCGGTGAAGGCCTGCGAGCGGGCGGTGTTCCGCCAGGTGGTGTCGTCGACGTCGGTCCCGCTGATCACGGGACGGGTGGTGTCGATGAGCACGGAGACGGAGCGGGTGCTCGAGTTGCCGGCCTTGTCGGTGACGGTGCGCCGGACCCGGGTGGGCACGACGTTGCCGTTCGCGTCCTTGGTGGACTCCTCGGTGGCGGTGAGCTCGAAGGCCGCGTCCGCGGGGTCGGCGAGCCCGGACAGGGCGTCGTCGGCGGTGAAGGCCTGCGAGCGGGCGGTGTTCCGCCAGGTGGTGTCGTCGACGTCGGTCCCGCTGATCACGGGACGGGTGGTGTCGATGAGGGCGGAGAGCCGGCGGGTGGTGGTGTTGCCGGCCACGTCGCGCACGGCGCGCTCGACCTGGGTCGGCACCACGGTGCCGTTAGCGTCTCGGGTCGACTCGGAGGAGGCGGTCAGCGTGAACGCCCTGTCCGCGTCGTCGGCGAGGCCGGAGCCCGCGTCGGAGGCCGAGAACGAGGCGCTGCGGGGCGTGTTCCGCCACGTCGTGTCCTCGACGTCGCCCGGGGTGACGGACGGCGCGGTCGTGTCGACGCTCACCGTCACGGTGCCCTTGACGCTCTTGCGGCCCTCCTCGTTGCCCGCGATGTCCACCGTCCAGTACTGGATGGTGTGGACGCCGTCGGCGAGCGACTCGGTGAAGGGCTTCCCGTACGTGCGGACCTCGCCGTCGTCGATGCGGTAGTAGGTCGCCGCGACGCCCGAGCCGTTCTCAGCGACCGAGAAGGCGACGGGGATGCCGCTGGTGGTGAACCAGCCGCCCGTCGGGCTCTGCGGCTGGAGGACGGTGGTGACGGGGTCGGTGGTGTCGATCCGGAAGGCGAGGGGCGTGCCGACCTCCTCCTCGTTGCCCGCGACGTCGGTGCTGGAGAACGTCACGTGGTGGCTGCCGTCACCGGAGACCGTGAAGGACCCCTCGTAGGGCTGCGGCTCACCGCCGTCGACGCGGTAGGTCGTCTTGTCGACGCCGGACAGGTTGTCGCTCGCGGCGAGGGTCACCTCGACCGGAGCGGCGTACCAGCCGTTGACCGGCGAGCCGGCGGCCGAGGCCGTCGTGACGGGCGCGGTGCGGTCGATCTGGATGCCGCTGACCGTCGTAGAGGTCCCGTTGCCCGCGACGTCGGTGCACGACGCGGTCGCGGTGAGGTCGTCACCCTCGCCGGTGACGGTGGTGTCGGCCGGGTCGCCGGTGGGACCGGACAGCGCGTCGGCGCAGGCCCACGTCACGGTGACGTCGCCGCGCGACCAGCGCTCCGGCGCGGTGCCGACGAGCGTCGGAGCGGTGAGGTCGACGTCGATGCCGCCGACCGTCGCGGACCCGGTGTTCCCGGCGGCGTCGGTGGCGGTCCCGGTGGCCGACTGCCCCTCACCCTCGCCGAGCTCGACCGGCTCGTCCCTGCGGACCACGCCGGACAGCGCGTCCTCGGCGGAGAAGGAGACGGTGACGGGCTGGCGGAACCAGTCGGCCTCGTTCGGCTCGCGGTCGAGCGAGGCGGAGACCACCGGCGCGGTGCGGTCGATCCGGACGGACGCGGTCGCCGTCCCGGTGTTCCCCGCGCCGTCGACGGCGGTGCCCGTCACCGGGTGCTCGCCCTCGGCGGTCAGGGTCACCGGGGCGCTGCACGAGGTGAGGCCGGAGCCGCCCTCGTCGGAGCAGGTGAAGGTGACGCTGACGTCGCCGTTCGTCCAGCTCCCGTCCGCGTAGTCGCCGGGGGTGAAGGAGCGGGCGATGCTCGGCGCGGTCCGGTCGATGCGGACCGTGACGCTGCGCTCGGCCTCGGTGTTGCCGGCCTTATCGGTGCTGGCGTAGCGCACGGTGTGCTGGCCCTCGGTGTCGAGGACGACCGACGTGCCGGTGCGGGTCTCGCCGCCGTCCACGGAGTACGTGGTCGTGGCGACGCCGGACAGGGCGTCGCTCGCAGACAGCCCGAGGGTGACGCTGCCGTTCGTCCAGCCGTCGGAGGCGCCGGTGACCGTGGTGGTCGGCGCGGTGCGGTCGATGTCGACGGCGGGGCTGCTCTCTGCGGTGGTGCGGAGGCCCACGCCGTTGGTCGCGGTCGCGGAGCTCGTGAGGCCGCGGCCCTCACCGGTGATGGTGGTGTCGGCGGGCGTGGCGACGACGCCCGACTCCGGGTCCGACGCGGTCCAGCCGACCACGACGTCGCCGCGGTACCAGCCCGCCTCGTTCGGCGCCGCGCGGGGCGTGCCGGTCAGCACCGGTCCGGTGGTGTCGCGCACCGGCGCGGTCGAGGCGAGCGTCGTCGTGTTGCCCGCGGCGTCGGTCGCGGTGCCGGTGACGGTCGTGCCGCCGGGCACGGTCCGCGCGTTCGTCGTCGAGCCGGACGCCAGGCACGAGGTGATGCCGGAGTGCGCGTCCGCGCACGTGAAGGTGATTGTCGTCGTCCCGTCGGCGTTCTCGGTCTGAGCCGCGGAGATCGTCGGGGTGGCCTTGTCGACGCGGACCGTCACGGACCCGCTGCCCGCGTTGCCGAGGCGGTCGGTGGCCGTGGCGGTGACGACGCGGCCGGACGTGCCCGTGTTCTCGGAGACGGTCGTCGTCGACGGCGTCGGCCCGGACGGGGCGCCGGAGCCCAGGTCGACTGCCGACCAGGTCACGGTCGCGTTCTCCTTGACCCAGCCCGCGGCGTTCGGGGCCGGCGAGACGACGCCGGTGACGACGGGACCGGTGTTGTCGACCGTGTAGGCGGCCTGCGTGGAGACCTGCTGCGAGGTGCACTGCCCGTTGTTGTTGAAGGTGTCCCGCGCCGCCACGGTCACGTTCTTCGCGCCCTCGCCCGCCAGCGCGCTCATCGTGAAGGTCCAGCTCGTCCGGGCGTTGTTGGTCGTCTGCGTCCCGGCGTGCGGGTTCGACACCTCGACGCACCTCGCACCGTCGCCGGTGGCGACCGTGAGCGTGAGCGGGCTGCCCGTCCGGGCGTAGAGGGTGCCGTCGTACACGACGGTTCCGGCGCTGCCGCTGAATGTCGCGCCGGTGATGGTGGCCGCGCTCGCGGCCGGCATGACGGTGAGCGCCGAGCCGACGACGGCGAGGCTCAGGGCTGCGGCCAGCGGTCGCCATCGGCCGCGGGAGAGAGCGTGACGCACGGGCGTCTCCTTCACATGGGGGTCCTGTCACGCCGACCCTGTGAGCCGAGCCTGAAGGTCGGTTGAAGGCGGGTGGAAGTTCCCCTGAAGACCCACGAGGTCGGTACGAGCAGCGGATACCGGACTCATCCGTCCGGACGATGCCGGGTGCCGCCCTTCGCCCCCGGCGAACACCGCACCCGGCCGGAACGCCTGCGCCGTACCCCCCGTTGGAGCAGGTGGCGGGCACGAGGCCCCGCCGTCACGACCGGGTGCGTCCGCACGGCCCGCTGTACCCTCGACGAGGGACGCCGCGGGCAGGACGTGCCGGCCGTTCGGACACGGAGAGCAGGGAGGACGGGGCTCGCACCCCGTTGGTGACCACATGAAGATGCGCGGGTTCCTCCGCAGCGGGGCGATCTGGATCGTCCTCGCCATCGTGATCGTGCTCCTCGGCGCGCGGCTCATCACCAGCGACCGCGTCACGCAGGTCGACACGAGCGAGGCGCTGCAGCTGATCCGCGACGAGCGGGTCGCCTCCGCCCTCGTCGTCGACCAGGAGCAGCGGCTCGACCTCACCCTCGTCGAGGGCGAGGAGGTGGACGGCGCGACCACGGTCCGCGCGAACTACATCGCCCCGCGCGGCGAGGAGATCCTCGACCTTCTCGACCGGTTCCCGCCGCCGGAGGGCGTCGACGAGGAGAACCCGCAGAGCTCCGTCCTCACGGGGCTGCTGTTCACGATCCTCCCGCTCGTGCTCATCCTCGGACTGTTCTGGTTCGTGCTCACGCGCATGAGCGGCGGCGGCAACCGCGTCATGCAGTTCGGCAAGTCCAAGGCGAAGCTCGTCAACAAGGACATGCCGAAGGTCACCTTCGCCGACGTCGCCGGCGCCCAGGAGGCCGTCGAGGAGCTGACGGAGATCAAGGAGTTCCTCTCCGACTCCCAGAAGTTCCTGTCCGTCGGCGCCAAGATCCCCAAGGGCGTGCTGCTGTACGGCCCGCCCGGCACCGGCAAGACGCTGCTCGCCCGCGCGACGGCGGGTGAGGCGGGCGTGCCGTTCTACTCCATCTCCGGCTCGGACTTCGTCGAGATGTTCGTCGGCGTCGGCGCGAGCCGCGTCCGCGACCTGTTCGAGCAGGCCAAGCAGAACGCTCCTGCGATCATCTTCGTCGACGAGATCGACGCCGTCGGTCGCCACCGCGGTGCCGGCATGGGCGGCGGCCACGACGAGCGCGAGCAGACCCTCAACCAGCTCCTGGTCGAGATGGACGGCTTCGACGTCAAGACGAACGTCATCCTCATCGCCGCCACGAACCGCCCGGACATCCTCGACCCGGCACTGCTGCGTCCTGGCCGCTTCGACCGGCAGATCACCGTCGAGGCCCCCGACATGCAGGGCCGGCTCAAGATCCTCCAGGTGCACGGCAAGGGGAAGCCGCTCGCCGAGGGCGTCGACCTGGAGTCGATCGCCCGCCGCACGCCCGGCTTCACCGGCGCCGACCTCGCCAACGTCCTCAACGAGGCCGCGCTGCTCACCGCCCGCAGCGAGAAGCAGCAGATCGACGACACGACGCTCGACGAGGCGATCGACCGCGTCATGGCCGGGCCGCAGAAGCGCACGCGGATGATGAACGACAAGGAGCGGCTCATCACCGCCTACCACGAGGGCGGCCACGCCCTGGTGGCGGCGTCCCTGCCCAACACCGACCCCGTCGCCAAGATCACGATCCTGCCTCGCGGCCGCGCCCTCGGGTACACGATGGTCCTGCCGACCGAGGACAAGTACTCGACGACCCGCAACGAGATGCTCGACCAGCTCGCGTACGCCCTCGGTGGTCGCGTGGCCGAGGAGCTCGTCTTCCACGACCCGACCTCCGGGGCGGCCAACGACATCGAGAAGGCGACCGCCCTCGCGCGCAAGATGGTCACGCAGTTCGGCATGAGCGAGGCGATCGGCGCCATCAAGCTGGGCTCCGGCTCGGGCGAGGTGTTCCTCGGCCGCGACATGGGCCACGAGCGCGACTACTCCGAGTCCGTCGCCGCGACGGTCGACCGCGAGGTACGACGCCTCATCGAGGCCGCGCACGACGAGGCGTGGGAGGTGCTCGTCGAGCACCGTGCGGTCCTCGACCGGCTCGTCACCGAGCTGCTGGAGAAGGAGACGCTCAACGCCGAGCAGATCGCGGCCGTCTTCCACGACGTCGTCAAGCGACCCTCGCGCCCGGTCTGGCTGTCGAGCGACCGGCGGGCCGTGTCCGACCAGCCGCCGGTCGCAGTGCCCCCGCGCACGGTGGTGAACGGCAGCCTCAACGGCTCCCACGCGGGCGCGAACGGCTCGTCGAACGGCGGCTCGAACGGCGGCAGCAACGGCGGTCCGCACCCGGCGGACGGCGGTTCCGCCGGCGGCGCGACCGACGGCGCCGGTACCGGCTCCCAGGGCGTCGGCACGCCCGGCGGCAGCCCGGCCGGCGGCGCAGGTGCCCCCGGGGCGCAGCCCCCGTCGTGGTCGCCGCCCGGGTCGTCGCCCGGCGACGCGCCCGGGCCGCGTCCCTGACCGTGGTGCACGCGGGTCCGGCGGGGCTTCCCGCCGCGGCCCGGGCGCGCCTCACGGACCTCGGGCGCCCGGCGGTCCTCGCCGTCCTCAACGTCACCCCCGACTCCTTCAGCGACGGCGGCCTGTGGGCCGGCGAGGACGAGGCCGTCACGCACGGCCTGTCTCTGGTCGCGGCGGGCGCCGACGCCGTCGACGTGGGCGGGGAGTCGACGAGGCCCGGTGCCGACCGCGTGCCCGAGCACGAGGAGCTCCGGCGGACCGTGCCCGTGGTGCGGAGGCTGGCGGCGGCAGGGGTCCCGGTCAGCGTCGACACCATGCGGTCGGGAGTGGCCGCGGCGGCGCTGGACGCCGGCGCGGTGCTGGTGAACGACGTGAGCGGCGGCGCCGCCGACCCCGACATGGCGCGCGTCGTCGCCGAGGCCGGCTGCCCGTTCGTCGTCATGCACTGGCGGGGGCACTCCCGCGCGATGGCGGAGCACGCCCGCTACGCGGACCCGGTCGCCGAGGTCGTCGCCGAGCTGCGCTCCCGCATCGAGGACCTCGTCGCGGCAGGGGTCCGCCACGACCGGCTCGTCGTGGACCCGGGCATCGGCTTCGCCAAGGACGCCGGGCACAACTGGGCGCTGCTCGGGGCGCTCGACGACCTCGACCGCCTCGGCCTGCCCGTGCTCGTCGGCGTCAGCCGCAAGCGGTTCCTCGGTGCCCTGCTCGCCGCGCCGGACGGCAGCCCGCGCCCGGTCGAGCAGCGCGACGACGCGTCGCACGCCGCCGCGGCGCTGCTCGCCGCGCACGGGGTGTGGGGCGTCCGCTCGCACACCGCCCGGGCCACGGCCGACGCGGTGAGGGTGGGCGCGGCCTGGCGCCGTGCGCGGGAAGGTCAGGACGGACAGGATCGGTCGCCGTGAGCGAGTACCTCGACGACGCGACCGGCGCGCTGGACCGCGTGAGCGTCACCGGCATCCGGGCCCGTGGGTTCCACGGCGTGCTGCCGGAGGAGAAGCGGGACGGCCAGGACTTCTCGTGCGACGTCCACCTGCACCTGGCGCGCTCGCGGGCCGGGCGCAGCGACGACCTCGCCGACGCCGTCGACTACTCCGTCGTGGCCCGGAAGGCGTACGACGTGCTCGCCGGGCCGTCGCTCGACCTGGTGGAGGCCGTCGCCGAACGGATCGCCGCCGCCGTGCTCGCCGACGAGCGGGTCGAGGCCGTGACGGTCGTCGTGCACAAGCCGCAGGCGCCGGTCGGCGTCCCCTTCGACGACGTGACGGTCCGCGTCGTGCGTACCCGGGACGACGCGGTCGCCGACGCCGTGCCCGACGCCCCGCTGCTCGGCGTGCTCGCGCTCGGGGCGAACCTCGGCGACCCGTACGCCACGCTGCACCAGGCGGTGCTCGACCTCGCCGCGGTCGACGGCCTTGAGGTGCTCGAGGCGTCCCCGGTCGTCGACACCGCCCCGGTCGGCGGACCCGAGCAGGGCCGCTACCTCAACGCGGTGCTGCTGGTCCGGACCACGCTGTCGCCGCGGGCGCTGCTGCACGCGTGCCAGGACGTCGAGAAGGCTCACGGCCGCACGCGTCGGATCCGGTGGGGTGCCCGGACCCTCGACGTCGACGTGGTCGCGCTGCGCGAGGCGGACGGCACGCCCGTCGTCGTCGCGGCTCCCGACCTCGACGTGCCGCACCCGCGGGCGGGTGACCGGGCCTTCGTGCTGGCGCCGTGGGCCGCGGTCGCCCCGGACGACCGGCTGTGGTGGTGGGGGGAGGAGCGGGCGGTGCGCGAGCTGCTCGACGACCTCGCCGAGGACGGGGACGAGGACGCCGTCGTCGTCCGCGAGGACCTCGCCCTCCCGTTCCGGCTGCCGACGAACGGGTGAGGCGGTCGGTGTGAGGCTCGCTCCCACGCGCGCGACGCCGCTGTTCCTGCTGGCGGCGGTCGCCTTCGCGCTCACCGTCGCCGTGCTCCAGGTGCGCAGCGCCGGCGGCGGCGCGGTGGCGACGCCGCCCGCGGTGTCGGCGGTCGTCCTCGCGGCCCTCGCCGCCGCCGTGCTCGTCGTGGCATGGCCTGTGCGCCGCTGGAACGCCGGCGAGCGGGACCGCGCGCTGGACCCGCTGCGGGCGGCGCGGACCGTGGCGCTCGCCAAGTCCGCTGCGCTCGCGGGGTCCGTCATGACGGGCGCCTGGACGGGCTTCGCCGTCGTCGCCGTGCCGCTCGTCACCATCCCGACGCAGCCGGAGCGGGTCGCCACCACGGCCGCGGTGCTGCTCGCCTCGCTCGCGCTGCTCGTCGCCGGTCTCGTCGCCGAGCGCTGGTGCATGATCCCGCCCGAGGACGACGACGAGGACCGGCACGGTCACGGGGGCGGTCAGGCAAGCCCCGCCTGATCGCCTGCGCCGGTGTCCTGGTCCGTCGGCGCGTCCTCGGGATCGTCCGGCCACAGCTGCGGCACCTCGTCCCCGGCCAGCTCGAACAGCAGCGGGTGCATCGCCTCGATCATGGGTTTGAGCCGAGGACCCAGGGTGTCCTCCAGCACCAGGTCACCGTCGTCGGAGCCGAGGCCGCCGTGCGGCCGCTCCTCGAGGGTGCGCACCGTGGCGACGGTGACGACGCGGCCGCGGCGCATGACGAAGTGGAGGTCCGAGCTCGCCCCCGGACCCGGCACGATGCCCGCGAAGGCGTCGATGTCGTCCGGCGCCTCGTCGTCCCACCCGAGGCTGATGTCCCACTCCGACTTCTGCCGGATGTAGGCGACCCGGTCCTCGTCCCAGAGCGCCTCGGGCGGCGCCGCGACGCAGCTGCGCAGACCGGACAGCAGCCATGCGTACTCGCTCGCCCCGCCGCCCACCGTGTCGAGCAGGGCGACCTGCCGCACGTGCGTGTGGCCGTCGGCGCGCCACGTGGACGTGAGCACGTGCTCACGCCGCTGCAGCCGGACGGGTCGCTCGCACGGGTCGAGGGCGTAGGGCGTGCTCGTCGACAGGGTGCGGGTCGCGTCGGTGGGCTCGTCCTCCGGGTGCGCCTCCGCGAGCGGTGACGTCGCCGGCTCCTCCTCGCCGGTCGCGGCGGTGGCGCCCTCGGCGGGCGGCGTGCCGCCCGCCGAGGGGCCGACCGCCGACACGGTGACGCCCGTGCGGCCGGCACCCGTGCCGCCGGAGGTCGCGACGGCGCCGGGTGCCTCGCCACCGCAGCCGGCCAGCAGGAGAACGAGCAGCACCCCCACCGCCGCACGTACCCCGCCGACCGTCCGTCCTGTTCCTGCCGTGCACCCGTCCATCGCCACGGACAGGTACGGCGTCTCCGGCACGTGTGACCGGACGAGGGCGGATCTCTCAGCCGGGCCAGTTCCCGGCCCGGCCGAGCAGCCCGGGCGCCTCACCGGCGCCCAGGGCCTGCGTGACGAAGTCGCGGGGGTCGGCGAGGTCGTCGACCCGCAGGCCGACGTCGTGCCCCGAGCGGCCGAGGGCGTACACGAGGTCCTCCGTCGCGATGTTGCCCGTCGCGTTCGGGGCGAACGGGCAGCCGCCGTACCCGCCGATGCTCGCGTCGAGGGCGAGCACGCCCTCCTCCGCAGCAGCGAGGGCGTTGGCGTAGCCGGTGTTGCGCGTGTTGTGGAAGTGCGCACGCAGCGGCACGTCGGACTCCGCACCCACGGCCCGCACGAGCCGTCGGACGTCGCCCGGGACGCCCACGCCGATGGTGTCGGCGAGCGCCACCTCGACCGGCCGGGCCGGCAGCACCGCCCGCACGACCCGCATCACCTGCTCGGTGCTCACCTCGCCCTCGAACGGGCAGCCGAACGACGCCGACACCGTCACCGACGCGGGCACCCCCGCCGTCCGCGACGCCTCGAGCATGCGGACGGTCGCCGCGAGCACGTCGTCCACCCCCGCGCCCTGGTTCCGGCGGGAGAAGGTCTCGGTCGTGATCGCGACGAGGTTGACCTCGTCGACCCCCGCCGCGAGCGCGCGCTCGAGCCCGCGCTCGTTGAGCACGAGCCCGATGTGGGCGACGGGGGAGCCGTCGGGCGCGGTGCGCGGCACCGCGGCCATGACCTCCTCCGCGCCCGCCATCTGCGGCACGCGGGCGGGGTTGACGAAGCTCACCGTCTCCAACCGGCGGACGCCGGCCGCCACGAGCCGGCGCACGAGCTCGACGCGCGTGGCGACGTCGAGCACCCGGCGCTCGTTCTGCAGGCCGTCGCGCGGACCCACCTCGACGACGTGCACGCCGGCGGGACGGGGGACGACGGCCGTGTCGACAGCCCTGTCGCTCATGCGGACCAGCCTGCCCCACCCGGTGCCCGCGCTCCCGCCGACCCCCGCGCCGCCGCCGGGCCCCGCCGAGGGGACGGTCGGGGCACCTCAGGGGCCATCGGCGTGCGCCGGGAGCGACCCCTCGGCGGGTCGTGCGGGGCGGACGTCGACCAGCTGCCAGGCCTGGGGCGGGCTCGCGCGCCGCGCGGCGCACGTGAGCAGGGCGGGCGGGCCCGCGGCGACGCGCCGCACGGTGACCGCGAGGGCCTCCTGCGCGTCGTCGCGCGCGAGCACGACCCGGACGGCGCCGTCGGCCGTCGGCTCCGTGGCGACGGGCCGGAGCGCGCCGAGCCTGGTCCGGCCGTCGCCGTCGAGCCCGAGGCGGGCGTGGTGCTCGGCGGCCTGCTCGGCGGGGCCGCCGGTGCTGCGCCCGCGCAGCAGGTCGGGCACGAGCCTGCTCGCCTCCGTCGCGTCGACGAGCTCGGTGGCGAGCGCGGGCGTCACCCCGCCGTAGTACAGCCCGTGCGGCAGCACGACGACGTTCGCGGCGAATCGGCACCCGCCGACGTGCGAGCACTCCCACACCCGACCGGGTGCGAGGGGCTCGAGCGCGGCCGCGACGTCGCGGCCGCGGACCGCGCAGCACGTGTCGTGCCGACCGTGCGTGCACACCAGGTACACGGGCCGGACAGCCTCACCGGGCACCGGCGTGACGGGTGAGGTCAGGTCGACGTCGAGCAGCTCGACGTCGTGCTCGAAGCGGCCCCAGCGTGCGGCCTCGTGCCCCGGGCGGGAGTCGACGAGCGCCCAGTGCCGCCGTCCCTGCGGGTGGTGGCCCACCCGGCCGTGCCGGCGCACCACCTGCACGCGCAGGCCCGCAGCGGCCCCGCGCCGGGCGAGCTCGGCGCCCACGCGTGCGTCGAGGCGCGACTGCGTGAGCGCGTCGCGGCCCCACGGGCCCGGCTGCTCCACGAGCAGCCACCGCGCCGCCGGGGCCGCGGTGCCGGTGCGCGGGTCGCACCGCTCCTCGGCGGCGTCGGCGCAGCAAGTGGGAGGCCAA